>PXDG01000059.1 GCA_003565105.1 Parcubacteria group bacterium
TGCTTTTTGTAATACTTCTTCGGCTTGTTCTGCACTTTCGGCTACCATGATACTTGATTTGCTCATGGCTTCGATGGTTTGTAGGGCTTGGGTGATGTTGATTACCTGTTCTTTAATTTCTGTTTGTAGGGCGTTAACGTCATTTTCATTGATGGTGGTGGTTTGGGTTACAGAAGTAGCGGCGCTTTGTACTTGGGATACGATTTTTCTTAAGCTTTCGATGGTGGCGTTGTAGGAGTCGGCAATGGTTCCGATTTCATCTTCTGTCACCGTTGCTCTGATGGTTAAGTCTCCTTCGGAAACGGGGTCAACTTGCATGAGAAGTTCCAAGGCTCTTCTTTGTAGTAATTCTCTGGCGTTTCTTTGTTGTTTTTCGGACTGTTGTTGACTTTCTAGGAGTTTGATTCTTTCTATGCCTAAGCCGACTTGGGTGGATAGTTGACTGAATAGTTCTATTTCTCCTGGTTCCCAGTTTCTTACTCCTGAGCATTGATGACAGATTAGTAAACCTAGTAGTTTTTGGTTAACGATAATGGGGGCGACTAGGTTGGCAATGACTCGGAAGGGTTCTAGTTGTTTGATGTGACAATCTGTTAGTCCTGCATTGTAGATATTTGAGGTGGCTTTTACTCTACCCTGTAGATATTTTTCTATGTAGCGATCGGCAAAGCAGGGATCGGCTACGGTTGCCCCGATCGCCTTTGGATAATCGGCTAAAACGGATTCGGCTACGATTGTACCTTTCCAATCTTGGTCAAATTCATAGACGATGGTGCGATCGACATTTAGAACGGGTCGAATTTCGCTCACAACTTTCCTGAGTAGTTCTTCTCGGTTGGTGTTACTAGCGATAGAAAGGGTAATTTCTTTTAGTTGTTCGGATCTACGGGCGGCAACCATCTGGGTTTTTAAGATATTGACCCTGTCTAAAATTACCCCAAAACGTAGGGCTAGTTGACCCATGAAGTTAATTTCTTTTTCTTGCCAAGAATGATGATTTTGACAGTGATGGGCGATAAATAAGCCAAATAATTGCCCTTGGCTAATAATGGGGACGACCAAATTAGATTTAATTTTTAATCGGTGCATCAAGGCTTCGTGTTCTGGGGCGAATCCAGCTTGATAAACGTTTTCGGTGGGTACTATACGCCCGTTTAAATAAGCTTGTCTTAACTGTATGGGAATACAGGGATCGTTTATTTTTTCTTCTAAGGCACTAGGAAATAGGTCGCTTCCAGCTTCATTGGAAATATAACCACTCCAATCAGCTTTAAAACGATAAATTACCACTCGATCTACATTTAAGATACCCTGAGCTTTGACTAGAGCTTTGTTGACAACTTGATCTACGTCTTGTTCATCAAGGGCTCTAGCACTGGTAATTTCTTGGAGTAGTAATGCTTTTTCGTTATCTAGTATTAGCATTCCTTCGTTGTTAGCAATATTGGTGGCTAACTCGTTGAAGGTATTGGCTAATTTACCGATTTCGTCGTCTCCGAAGATTTCTGCTTGAGCGTTGTAGTTCCCTTCTTTAAATTCTTCGGTGGTACTTTGGAGGGACTCAATTCTTTGGGCGATCGCCTTTCCTAAAATGACAATAAGGAACAAACTAAAAAGAATAACTGCGATCGCAACTTGGAACTGAAAGGACAAACTATTGCGTAAAATCGAGTTAAGGTCATTTTCTGATGTACCACGAACAATAATACCCACCGATTCCCCTAAACTATTTTTAATAACTTGGGCAGTCATGGTATAAATTTCATTTTCTACCGTAGTACGTTCAGAAACAATTTCTTCAGGAAATTCTAAAGCCCTTGTCAGAAGACGATCATCTTCTATGACTTGATCTCTTACCTGTTCTTCTCCTTGACCATGAAGGGAACTAGCTAATCTAAACTCATTATTATCCAACAATTTATAAATGGCCGCATAACCGCCACTAAATTCATTAATAGTGTCTTCTACCACAGTGTATTTACCGTTAATTACGTCTCCGGAAACTAATACCCCTAAAACCTGCTGACTATTGGGGGCGAACACAGGAGTAAAGGTATAACGAATCAAAGCTGGTTGGTCTGGTTGTAATAACCCTAAATTAGGGGGATTTTCCCTTTGTAAATCTTCCCAAGAAACAATTTCACTAATTCTAATTTGTTCAGGATTTTGAATCACCCTAGAAACTAATCCATTGGGATCAAATGTTTCCCCGGTGCGATCGCTATTCGCATTAACAATAATACGGCGGTCAATACCCACAAGGGTGGCATATTCAATATTCCGAGCGGTAATTTCATTGCCCAAAATCTGCTTGATAGTTTCCCTATCTTGCTCAGCAATGGGTTGTCCGTTAAAGTGAAGACGAGCCGCTTCAATGATAGCGGTATTGTCTGACTGTCCCCGAAAACCAAAACCCATCTGATTAACTTTAATACTGTAGTTAATTTTGGATGCCTCCAACTCCGAAGCCGATTGGTTAGCTAGTTGTAACCTTCCCCCCCGAATGGTTTGAGTCACACTCACCCCCACCAAAGAAGCAATAGTCACCGCTTGGGCTGTGAGAATAATCAATAACTGTTTTCTACGCAGAGGAAGGTTAAGAAACCACTGCACCGCTGGAGAAAGATTTTTTTGTTTTTTTTGGGGATCTTGATTAGAGGGAGGAGTAATGATACGAGTTTTGGGGGTAGTATCAACTTTATCCAACTCTAAGTTAAATTGGGGTTTTTGGGGAGCTTGGGTCATTTTTGGTAATGGATAATGATGAATAATTAATGATATTCAGTGAGCTATCACGTTTTGGTTTTAAATTAAATTGGCAATATGTCTATCACTCAAAAAAAACTAGGGGTAAGATTTGCACCCCTAAGATTAAATTATTTAACCTTAAATTTACTAACACTTTTTTGTAAATTTTCTGATACCCTCAGCAGTTTGCGGAATTTACGAGATACTTGATCGACTGCTTGGGAAGTTTCACTGGCGATGGTAGCAACATCAGACATGGTTTCGGTAATTTCCTCGGAAGTTTGAGACTGTTGAGCCGCCGCAGAGGCGATCGCCGTTACCAACTGGTTAATTTGAGCAGAAGCAGCGGTAATTTGAGTCAAAGATGAGCGGGTTTCTTCCACTAATCTTGTTCCCTCTACCACCTGCTCTGTACCCGACTCCATCGCTTTTACCACCTCATTAGTTTCCTCCTGAATCTCGGCTACTACTTTTTCAATATCCGCCGTCGCCTCAGCCGATTGACGAGCAAGGGAACGAACTTCCTCCGCAACCACCGCAAAACCTCGACCTTCTTCCCCTGCGTGGGCTGCTTCAATGGAAGCATTCAAGGCTAGAAGGTTTGTTTGATCTGCAAAACTACCAATTAGGTTAACCACCTTAGAAATTTTCTGAGTGGATTCTCCCAATCGTTTTACCTTTTTAGCGGTTTCGGCAACGGTTTCACGGATGGCGAGGATACCATCAACCGTGCGATTCATTGCCACCTCTCCTTCTTCTACACTGCGGTTGGACTGTTGTACCGCTTGTTCTGCCTGTTCGGCATTATCTAGCACCAAACGAGCAGAAAAGGCAAGGGATTGTACCCTTTCGAGGGCAA
>PXDG01000014.1 GCA_003565105.1 Parcubacteria group bacterium
GACTTCATCAATGCTTGTTTATATTCAATTTCAAGCATATTACGTTGTATAGTCTGACGTACTTTCTGCAGCATTTGCTGAGGAAAGCCATCAATACGGAGAGCATCCTGATGAATCCGAACCTGAATACGATGACTCAAATCACTCACCCAACGAATGCGGCCTTCAACGCGTTCTCGAACAGTAACAATGGCTCGAGAAATCCGATATAGATATATATCTACTTCATTTTTTTGATACGATATCTTATTGTTAACCTGAATAGAAAAATATTCTTTCCGTGATTCAATCTGACGGAGAAGATCCTGCCGATGAGGCACTAATAATTCTGCAGCATTGGACGGAGTCGATGCCCTCAAGTCCGCCACATAATCAACAATTGTTTCATCCCGTTCGTGTCCGATAGCAGATAACACGGGCTTCTTACAAGCATAGATTGCCCGAGCAACTGCTTCATCGTTAAAAGCATGTAAATCATCTATTGAACCTCCTCCTCGAGTCAGAACAATTACTTCTACATCAGGATAGGTAGATAGATTCTCAATGGCTTGAATAATGCTTGTCACTGCACGTTCTCCTTGAACTTGAGCATGATGAAATCGGATATTCAACCCTCCCATTCTGTCAGTAAGAACTTTCATAAAATCTTTATATGCGGCAGCATCTTGAGAGGTTATTAAGCCAATGGTATGAGGTAATGCAGGTAAAGATCTCTTACGTGAAACTTGAAACAAACCTTCCTGAAGTAATTTTTGCTTGAGTATTTCAAATGATTTGGCTAGTTCACCTTCCCCTGAAATTTCAATATGGGAAATATTCAAACTAAACATTCCTGATTTTGGAGAGAGACGTGATTTTCCTGTTACTATTATTCTCATTCCATCAACTGGAGAAATCCTTGATGCTCTTACCGTAAAAAGAGTGGTAAAACAGCGTATTTTCGACTCTTTTTTTTCATCTTTAAGATCAAAAAACACCCATTGATTTGATCCATAAGACGAGACCTGGTATGAGGATAGCTCTCCTTCTACGAGCACTTCATCTTGTCCAAGCAAATCATTGGTGAGATCAATAAATTTGGAAACAGACAAAATACCCGATTGAGATTTTCCCAACCGTTTGCGGGCTAGTGCAATGTGGGTCAGGAGTTTTTCATCTTGAGAAGATTGTACTATAGCATCCAAAATTCCTTCTACTGAAGCATCTCCAGACCGAACCAACGAATTAATGACTTCCTTTCGAACACTAATCGATGAATCTTCTATTAACGGAAAGATTACATCTTTGGTTTGCTTAAGAGGTAATCCACCCAGAGCTTGGACGGCTTTTTGTCGAAACGGAGCTTTTTCATGAGATAGAAAAATTGAGATACTTTGAATAGACCTCTCTCCCTTCTCTCGAATCAACTGGCTAAAATACTGTTCTAATTGCTTTGCTGTCATATACTATAGAATCTTTCTCATTTCTTCCATCACTTCATCTTTGGTCATTTTTTGTTTAATCCAGGTTTGAAAACGACCCATAAGAGCCGATTCTCGAATCATTGCTGCACCTACCACAATATTATCAATAAAGTTAGCTTGAATGTATTGCTCATCTTGATTATGGAGTACTTCAATCTCCATCTCTGAAGTCATTCTACATTGCCCAACAAAAGCAACTGGCAGAGGGATTTTAGGAGCAAAAGAAGGAATCATCTCAAAAGGCTTCAGTTGAATGGGATGAGTCATATTATGAGCTACTGTCATCCCTTGCATTGAGGCAACAACCCAAGTTCCACCACACGTATATTGTTTAAATAAAAGATCATAATACTCAGCTATATCCCCTACTGCATAAACATCTTTAATAGATGTTTGCATATATTCATTAGTTAAAATTCCTCTTTGGCGTTGAAGTTTTCGAGATTGAATAAAATCGTGATTCATCTCAATACCGATTCCTGCATATACAGCATCAAAGTCTTGAATTTTTCCATTGGATAATTCTGCTTGTGTTACTACTCCATCTTCTCCGTGAAGAGCAATTGCTTCTGTTTCATAAATTACTTCAACATTTTCTGATATATACTTATGTAACAACTCACCACCTTCTTGTACCACAAAAGTACTCCAATACCACGGTTCTCGTACCAATAGAGTAACTTTCTTACCTAATTTAGTTAATATATCTACAAATTCGATACCAATAAACCCACCCCCAATAACTAAAATCTTTTCTTTATCTTGAATATAATGAGCACTTTTCATCGCATCCAACATCGTTTGGAAGGAAAACACCCCTTCCAAGTCTGCTCCTGGAATAGATAGTTTTCGAGCTCTTCCTCCAGTGGCAATCAATAGTTTTTCATACCCAATATGAGATTCGTCTTCTAAGGTAAGCAATTTATGTTCAAAATCCACTTCGGCTACACGTTTCCCAAACAAAGTATCTATAAGAGCATCATCATAATGAGTACTAGATTTCAGCATTAATTTTTCAGGTTCCGCTGCTCCATAGACAATTTTACCTAAACTTACTCGGGAGTACACTGGAAACGGTTCATCTCCAACAATCAAGATACTTCCTTCTTGATCATGCTTACGAATACCAAAGGCTGCATTTGTACCAGCTATACCGCCACCAATAATAACATAACTATAAGTCATAGGAAGATTTTTTATGTAGTATTGATTTACCTATTCTTTATATATTCTATCATACTTTTCTATTTCGTGTAGCTTTTTATCATTTTTATATAAGACAAATGCATAAGAATGCTGTTTATCTTTAATCCCAATAACCACCCAATTCAGATCACTGAAACATACCAACCGACCTCAATAAACTACTCAAAAAATGATATAATACTATTACTAACTAATAAGCATAGACTATGAAAAAATTACTAATTACTGGAGGAGCTGGATTTATTGGATCTCACGTTGTACGACTCTTTGTAGAGAAATATCCTGACTATCACATTTATAACCTCGATGCCCTTACTTATGCTGGTAATTTAGCCAATGTCGCAGATATAGAAGACAAGCCCAACTACACTTTTCTTAAGGGAGATATTACTGACATTTCTTTTTTGAAAACGATTTTCACCAAAAATGACTTTGACGGAGTTATCCATCTCGCTGCAGAGACCCATGTTGACCGATCAATCACTGACCCCGCAGCTTTCTTGCGAACAAATATCATCGGGACAATGAACCTGCTTACCGCTGCGAAGGAACACTGGGGAGAGGATTTTGCGGACAAACGCTTTTATCACATTTCTACTGATGAAGTGTACGGCTCACTCGGAGAAGACGGTCTTTTCACGGAAGAAACCCACTATGATCCGAGATCTCCTTACTCAGCTTCCAAAGCCAGCTCCGATCACATTGTAAGAGCGTTTTATCATACCTATGATATGCCAGTGGTGATTTCGAACTGTTCTAATAACTACGGACAAAACCAATTTCCCGAGAAGCTCATCCCCCTGATGATCAACAATATCAAGACCAATCAGCCACTTCCGATTTATGGAGATGGTAACTACACCAGAGATTGGCTTTGGGTTCATGACCATGCCCGAGCAATTGACCTTATTTATCACCAAGGGAAACTCGGAGAA
>PXDG01000173.1 GCA_003565105.1 Parcubacteria group bacterium
AGTAATTTGACAGGGCCTATACCGGAATCTATCACGACAAATGATCGGTTGATTATATTAAGTTTAGGATGGAACAATTTTACGGGTCAAATACCACAAGACGGATGGAAAGATCATAATCAGACAAGATATTTACGTTTCAGCAGTAATGATTTGACTGGACCTATCCCAAATGAACTTCCTGATAGTGACAGGTTACAGTACTTATATTTCCAGAATAATAATTTATCTGGAACGATATCTACAAACCACGCTAAATACGCAGACTCTAACACATACAGTAGATTCAATTGGATTGATATCAGTAACAACAGGTTTCATGAAGAAGAATACCAGTCACTGCTTGATGAGCTAGGAAGCAGTAAATTAATCGTTGGAGATCAAAATCCTGACTAAATGAAACGATTAAAAAACATAGAATTTATAGCAGAAGGTGGTGGAAGGTATAATGTGTATCTGGATGGAGAATTAATTTCATGGCACAACACCTTCCATAAAGCACAGGAACGGGCTACACAGTTGATTATAGATAATCCTGAATCTGAAGTATACTTTGAGCAGTCATTACGAGTGAATGTGAAAGCTGATTTTGATACGATTGAGCTTGTTGAACCACCGGAAGATTCTGAACCTACAAATGAGCCGGTGTTTTACGGAGTGTTTAAAACGGAGTAGATGAAGAAACCAAAATCCATAAACGTACGTGAAGCACAGGGCGGGCGGGTTTTTAAAATTAAATAATAACAATTAATAGATGTAATTATGGCAACTAAATCAGCAGAATTAAGAAACGACCTGTCGGGAGATTTCGTAACCAGGATCACAACAGGTGCAGATGGAATGAAGCTATCTATTTTTAATAGTAGCGCTACCCTGCTTGTAGAGTTTACAGGACTTGCGTTTGCGGCGGGTGCAACAGGTGTTCAAGCTGTATCAGGACTCCCAACTTCAGCGGAAGCCGTAGGAACAGGAACGGCAGATAATGCTACGGTCGCAAGTGATGAGGCAACTCCACGAACGGTGACAGGCTTAACAGTAGGTACTTCAGGAGCGCAGGTAATCATTGACAACGTTTCTATCAATGCCGGACAGAACGTAACTCTTCAATCATTTTCTTGGACAGAAGGCGCAGACGTTAATTAAGAAACCCGAAAGGCAATGAAGTGGACTTCTATCACTTTAGATGGAGCGATCAGCTCCGACAGTATTAGATGGGAAGAAGTCCCTGAAGGGCTACTCTGTGTCATTATTTTCAAAGGAAACGGTATCCACCGCCTTATTGGTGCGGATTACTATTGGGTGAAGGATAGTAGTTACGGGATGGTTTATGATGGCTCATGTTGCCAGGAGGGGCAAGTGTGGTGGCAAGGTAATCAACGAATGGATACAGCCCCACCTAAAGACGCTGTACTCAAAACGGGCTTAATGCTCCCCGACCCAGATTGGGAAAAATTCATGGAGGGAATAGATGCCTACACGTAATTTTTTCCGTGATACCCTTATCGGTGAAGCGAACGGGCTTACCATTTATGAACTAAGTGATGTTCAGGGTAGTCCTACCGCCGATGTAGAACTTCGGATCAATAATACCGCCTTTGTCAGCACAACCGCCTTTGCCCGGTCAGGAGAGAATATAACAGGTACAAGTTTTCCTGTTAGCGTAAATGTGCCTGTTGTGGATGGGGCGCTTGAAGTGCGGTTTCGTATCGAAAGGGCAGATGGAGCGTTAGGAGATGTTCTTGATAGTTCGGATTGGAGTAATGTAATCACTACTTCAGGAGTTTCCACACAAACCCTTTCTTTGTCAACTACGTGGGGTGCTGGCGATTTTCTCAGGATTACATTTCAAATCAGAAGGTCGGGCGGTCATGGAAATGTTACGGCTGATATTTCCACGCAGGATGCCGATTCACATGTAGATGCCGAATTTGCCGCCGCCAGTGATCCTGATCTGGATGTGTCGGTGACCCTGGTTAATTCTCCACAAACAATATCTTCCAGTGTTGAAGTCGGTAATGACGTAAACGCTGAATTGGTTAATTCCGCACAAACCCTTATATCAGAGGCGGCTGTAAACAATGATGTTGCCGTAGAGCTTGTCAACAGCCCACAAACTATTGAAGCAAGTGTTGGCGCTGAGGTTGCAAACAATGTTAACGTTGAACTGGTCAACTCTCCGCAATCTATACAAAGTGAAGTAGATGTTACCACTGCTATAAGTGGTGAAATGGTAAATTCTCCACAGTCTGTTTTCAGCGAAATGGGTGTTGAACAGCGTGTAAATGTTACCCTTGTTAATTCTTCACAGACTATTCAGGGTGAGGTGGGGGTAGCACCTTCTTTGCAAGTGAACCTTACTAATTCCCCGCAAACGATTTCTGGCGAGGCTTCTGTTGATATTTCTGCGCAGGTTGAGTTAGTAAATAGTCCGCAGACGATCCAAGCAAGTATAGGCGCGGAAGTACCCAATAGTGTTAATGTTGAGTTGGTTAATACTCCACAATCTTTGCAAGCCCAGGCCGGGGTTAATGTAGGTGTTGACGCTTCCCTTGTAAACGCTCCGCAAAGCATTCAGGCGAACATCGGGGCAGAGGTTGCAAACAATGTAAATGTATCACTTACCAACTCTCCGCAGGTATTATCGGGTGAAGTTGAGGTTGAGGTTGGTGTAAATGCGGAGCTAACCAATTCGCCACAGTCAATTTCTGGCGAAGCCGGGGTTGAGATTCATGTAAGCGGTGGGCTTACAAACACCCCGCAGTCGATTCAGGTTACGATGGATTCCGGCCAAGGAAGGAGTATCAGTGCCGAGTTACAAAACTCACCGCAGACTATTAACGCTGAAGCTGGTGTAGAGACAACCGTAAATGGTAGCCTTGAGAACTCCCCGCAAAAGATAAAAGCAAAAATTATTGCTTTTGTAGTACAACCTGCCCCACAGCCGGAGCCGGCAAAGCCTGTATTTAAAACCTTTACCGGCATGGCAAAGCCAAGACCTTCGGGTTTAGGCGGTGTAAGCGTTGGCGGTGTAACGCGGGCTTCGGTAGGCGGGCGGATAAAAGCTGACAATACATGCGGCGGTATAACAGATTTGGAAAGGCAGGCGATCCGGGGCGGTGATGGTGAGCTGCTTACTGAAGAGCAAAAGGTACTTACCACAACTGATGCCGCCGATGTCTACCGAAGGAAAGGTTGTGGTGTGGGAAGGCCGGGGGCCACAAATTTAAACCGGGCGCAATATTCAGGTGTTGGCGTGGCAAGCCAGCACAGCAAGAATAATGCTAACAACAGGTATGGAAGTATAACCAACCTGGAAAAAGAAGCGATACAAGGCGGCGATGGTGAACTGCTTACAGATGAAGAAAAAATTCTAACCACAGGTGAAAACTCATGAGTATTTTACGTATAGCCGACATTCGCAACCTGCCTTCCATTGATAACATGGCCGAGCAGGATCGGTTTCTTGTATACCGCACTGGTAGTGATACACCTGTGTTGTTGTCGAGCGAAAAGTTTAAGGCCATATTCACGGGCGGAGGGGATATACCGGATGATTTGGATAAGCGAATAGAGGACGCTGAGGCGGC
>PXDG01000146.1 GCA_003565105.1 Parcubacteria group bacterium
AGATGATATTTTGGATTTTGGGTTCCATATTTATAGGAATCAGTGGGTCAATAGTAATTATTCTTAGTAGAAGTAGATTCCAACAAATATGAGTAGGATTGATTTAGCTGTAGATGTTCGAGGAATATATGATGGGTTTAAAGGGGGGATTGGAGAATATACTCAAGAAGTGTTAACAAGAATGAGCTCTTCTAAAGAGTATACATTACATCCAGTAATATCTGGTAAGCGGGCAAAAATTCAATCAAGGAAGTCTATTGCTGGTCTTAAGCCATATCACCTTGATGTACCGAATAAAGTACTGAATACCTCCTTGATTTTACGAAAAAAACCATATCTTGATCAGATGATTACCCCCCCAGTTCAAGGTATGTATATGCCGAACTTAAATATTACTTCATTATCTTCAGACATACCACTGGTCCTTACTGTTCACGATCTTTCTTTTGAAATTTTTCCCGAAGTATTTTCTCGTAAAATGCAATTGTGGCATCGATTGATTAACCCACAAAAACTACTACAACGGGCTCAAGGTATTATTGCAGATTCAGAATCCACAGCACAGGATATTGTAGATATATATAATATTGCACGAGATAAGATACATATCGCTCATCCAGGTGTGGATGCTATATATTATCCTCAAATGATGTCAGAAAAGCGTAAAACGGAACTAAGAGACAAATATAACCTTCCTAAAAAATTTTTCTTGTACTTAGGTACTGTCGAACCAAGAAAAAATATACGTAGTCTCGTTCGTGCCTTTGAGTCTATTGCCTCAGATTTTTCTGATACAGACCTTGTAATAGCAGGGAAGACAGGCTGGTTAGCCGAACAAAGTACACAAGAAATTCGATCTTCGGCATATCGAGATCGCATACACCGAATTGGATTTGTTGATGCCATTGATAAACCTGATTTATATAGATTAGCTCATATATTTGTGTACCCATCTTATTATGAAGGTTTTGGATTTCCACCAATCGAAGCTATGGCGTGTGGAATACCTACAATCACATCTCATACTTCATCTCTTCCAGAGGTGGTAGAAGAGTCTGCTTGGAAGGTTTCTCCATATGATTCAGATGAGTTAGCTTGGTCAATGAAAGAAATGATGCAGAATAATGATATATATAATAAATATGCGAGAAAAGGCCCAATAAGAGCAAAGAAATTTACATGGGAAGAAACTATTCAAAAAATAGATGCTGTTTTTCATCGGTGTTTTTTATGAAAATACTTGACGATAGTTCTAAAGTGGTTTACAATGTGGAACAGTTAGCTTCCTCGGAATCCTCTGCTTAGAGGTGGTTGGAGAAGCCGAACTTAAGCCATGAAATATAAGTAGTAAGTATAACGTATATGGCCATAGGAAAATATGAAAGAACAAAACCCCACGTAAACGTGGGAACCATCGGTCACGTTGACCATGGAAAGACTACTCTTACAGCTGCTTTGCTTAACGTTCTTCATCTCAAAGGGAACGTAGTAACACAAAAAGCTGTTAGTGAAATCGACGCCGCACCAGAAGAGAAAGCTCGAGGAATTACCATTTCCGTAGCGCACGTTGAATACGAATCTGATACTCGACATTATGCTCACATTGATTGTCCAGGGCACGCCGACTATATCAAGAATATGATCACAGGTGCAGCTCAAATGGATGGAGCTATCTTAGTAGTATCTGCTGCAGATGGACCAATGCCTCAAACTAGAGAGCACATCCTTCTTGCAAAGCAAATTGGAGTACCTCAAATCGTCGTCTTCTTGAACAAAGTTGATATGGTTGATGATGAGGAACTTGTTGAGTTGGTAGATGCGGAAGTACGAGAACTACTTTCACAATATGACTTTGACGGAGATAATGCTACTATTGTACGAGGATCAGCCTTGAAAGCGGTAGAAGCAAGTAGTGTTGATGATGCTGCCTGTGCTCCTATCCTTGAATTAGTAGAAGCGCTTGACAGTGCTATTCCTGAGCCAAAACGAGAAGTAGACCAACCATTCCTTATGCCAGTAGAAGATATTTTCTCTATTGAAGGACGTGGAACTGTGGTTACTGGAAGAATTGAAAAGGGAATTGTAAAAGTATCTGAGGAAATCGAAATCGTTGGAATTCGACCTACTCAAAAAACTGTGGTTACTGGAGTTGAGATGTTCCAAAAGACTCTTGATGAAGGTATGGCAGGAGACAATGTCGGTCTTCTTCTCCGAGGAATCAAAAAAGACGATGTTGAACGAGGACAAGTTCTTGCAAAACCAGGATCTATTACTCCTCACACTGAATTCGAAGCTGAGGTATATGTTCTTACCAAAGAGGAAGGTGGGCGACACACTCCATTTGTATCAGGATATAAACCACAGTTCTACATTCGAACAACTGACGTAACTGGAGAAATCACTCTTCCATCTGGAACTGAGTTGGTGATGCCTGGTGACACTGTTACCGTTACTGTTAAGTTGGTAGCTCCTATTGCCCTTTCTGATCAACAGCGATTCGCTATTCGAGAAGGAGGACATACTGTTGGAGCCGGTGTTGTGACCAAAGTTGTAAAGTAGTCTAACCCCATTATGGCAACAAGAAAAGAAGAGTCAAAAGCTCGAATTCGTATCAAGATCAAAGCATATGATCACAAGTTGGCTGATCAATCAGCTGCACAGATCGTTAATACTGTAATGAAGTTTGGCGCAGATGCAGTTGGGCCAATCCCGTTGCCTACTGATGTACGAAAGTATACCGTTCTACGGTCTACTTTCGTACATAAAGACTCTCGAGATCAATTCGAGATGAGAGTCCATAAGCGACTGATTGATATTGCAGAACCTGGATCAAAAGTGATTGATGCGTTAATGAACCTCAATCTCCCTGTAGGAGTTGATGTATCAATAAAATATTTGAATTAATTTAGAGACTAAGGATTAGAGAGCATATATGAAATTTTCATTTGCACAGAAATTAGAAATGAGTCAAGTCTTTAGTGATGAAGGCCGAGTGGTTCCTGTCACAAAAATCAAGTTGTTTGATGATGTGCGTGTGACTGCTCTCTTTTCTGACAAAGACCCTCAAAAGTACACTGCAGTTCAATTAGGAGCTCAGTTTACTAAAAAAATTAATGATACTGAACGACCTCGAATAATTCGAGAATTTCGAGTATCTAAGCTTCCTGAGCTGACTGTAGGTGATTCGCTTACCATTGAACAGTTTAATGTTGGAGATAAAATTGTGATCCAAGGTGAAGCCAAGGGAAAAGGCTTTGCTGGTGTTGTGAAACGACATGGATTTCATGGGGCTGATGCAACTCATGGAACTAAGCACGTAGAGCGAGCCGGAGGATCTATTGGATCTGGATTTCCTCAGCATGTATTGAAAGGTCGAAAAATGCCGGGGAGAGATGGTAATGCAACTCTCACTCTCAAGAACATTGAAGTGGTTGAAATTGATCCAGACAACAATGTTCTGATGGTCAAGGGCCCAATGCCAGGTGCGCGAGGAACATTCCTCAAAATAGTAGGATAAGGTTAGACGGTGTATTATGAAATATGATGTATTAACTCTCCAAGGAGAAAAGAAAGAAACGTACGAATTACCGGACTATATCTTCGACGTTGAGGTAAATAAGGATCTTGTTCACCAAGCCCTACGCGCAATAGTGTTGAATCGTATCCAACCCGTAGCTCATACCAAAGATCGGTCAGAGCGAAGAGGTGGGGGACGAAAACCTTGGAAGCAAAAAGGAACAGGTCGTGCTCGGCATGGATCTTCTCGATCCCCAATTTGGAGAAAAGGAGGAGTAACTTTTGGACCTTCTAAGGACGCAAATCCAGGAGTTTCAATCAACAAGAAAATGAAGCGAAAAGCACTCTTTATGGTACTTTCTTCTATTGTATCAAGTAATGAGTTGTATTTGGTTGATGAAATTGTTATGACAGATTTCAAAACTCGTCAAGCATATGAGTTGCTGAAAAATGTAGCCAAGGTTACGGATAAGAAGACTCTTATCATTCTTCCAGAGCGAAATATGTTTGTAGAAAAGTCATTTGCAAATCTTTCAAATGTTTCTATTCTTCTAGCTGACTCACTTAATGTTGAAGATGTAATGAAATGTGATATAATGATAACCTCAGTGCAATCAATTGATGTTATCAAGGAAACCTACAAAGTATAGTTTTATGAGTACAGACGTAAAGAACTCACCACAAAATACCCCTACAGAAGAGTCTTCTGTAAATCACAATGCTGGATCGTATCAAGCTGTTAAGGCTCCAGTTATCACAGAGAAAACGTATAGATTGTCTCAAAAGAATCAATACACCTTTTCTGTCGATAAAGACGCTAACAAAGTTGAGATTAAAAAAGCAGTTGAAAGCCTTTACAATGTAAAGGTGTCTCGAGTGCGGGTGATCCGGATGAAACCAGAGCGAACCTTCGTGAGGGGAATTCAAGGAACAATTGCAGGGTATAAAAAAGCAGTTGTGACATTACAAGAAGGATTTAGTATCAATATTTAGGGATTATGATTAAAAAGCGTAGACCAATTACACCAGGGACTCGGAAAAGCTCCGTTGTTGACTATAAAAAAGTCATCAGCAAGACAGAACCTGAAAAGGCTCTTGTTGTTCCGTTGAAGAAAAAATCAGGACGGAATTCACGAGGAGTGATAACTGTTCGACATCATGGAGGACGAAATAAGCGGATGTATCGATTAGTTGATTTCAAGCAAAAGAGACTTGATGTTCAAGCAACGGTAAAAGCTATTGAATATGATCCCAATCGATCAGCCTTCATTGCATTGATTACATATGACGATGGAGTTAAATCCTATATTCTTGCCCCAGGAAAGTTGGAAGTGGGACAAAAACTTCAGTTTGCACCACAGGCTCCACTTTCCATTGGAAACCGAATGATGATCCAACATATCCCAGTTGGAACAGCGGTTTATAATATTGAACTTTTCCCTGGTAAAGGTGGTCAAATTATCAGATCTGCAGGAAGTTTCGGTCAAGTTCTTGCTGTAGAGGATAACTATGCTTTAGTCAAGCTTCCTTCCTCAGAAGTTCGCAAAGTACACAAAACAGTGTATGCAAGTATTGGACGAGTAAGCAATGAGTCTCATATGCTTGAAAACATTGGGAAAGCTGGAAGAAATCGATGGAGAGGAATTCGACCAACAGTTCGTGGAAGTGCTATGAATCCAGTAGATCATCCTCATGGAGGAGGAGAAGGTCGACAACCAATTGGAATGAAGCATCCAAAAACCCCTTGGGGAAAACCTGCTCTTGGAAAGAAGACTCGAAGTAAGAAGAAGCAGAGCAATAAGTTTATTGTCACCCCTCGAAAGCGTAAGTAATTAATAATCAGCGAATATTATGTCAAGAAGTCTTAAGAAAGGCCCATATGTAGATGAAAAATTATTGAACAAGATTCTTGCTCTTGAGCAAGAGGATCGTACAGTAATTCGTACATGGGCTCGTCACAGTACAATAAGTCCAGAAATGGTAGGGTATACTATCGCTGTGCATAATGGTCGAACGCACGTTCCTGTATATATTCAGGAAGATATGGTAGGACACAAACTGGGTGAATTTTCTCCAACACGAAAATTTCCCGGACATGGTGGAAAAATGAATAAGAAGTAAGAGTGATCAATAACAGGTGAAGTATGGAATTTAAGGCAACTCTCAACAATTTACGCATGAGTCCACGAAAAGTTCGCTTAGTGGCTGATGCAGTTCGAAGAAAACCAGTATCAGATGCTGTGACTATTTTGGAGAACGTTAATAAGAAAGCTTCCGTCCCAGTACGCAAGCTCATTCAGTCAGCAGTAGCAAATGCTAAAAATACTGAAGGTGTCCTTCCAGGTAACCTTATTGTAGAAAAAATTTATGTGGATGGAGGCCCAACTCTTCGACGATTTCGACCTCGAGCCTTTGGACGAGCATTTATGATAAGAAAAAGAACATCACGAGTTACGGTAGTGCTTTCCTCAGTTTCCGCTCCAACGAAGAAAAAAGTAGCAGCAAAGAAAAAATCTGTCAAATCTAAGACTGATACCTCTAACGCTTCAAAAACTTCACCTAAAAAAGTCACTTCTACCAAAAAGAAGACATCTTCTTCTACAAAGACTAGTAAGTAATCTATAATATAGCTATGGGAAATAAGATTCAACCAAATCTTCACCGAATCGGAGTTACGAAAGGCTGGACCTCTCGTTGGTTTGGTGATAAGAAAACAATGAAGCAGAATCTTCAACAAGATGACGAAATTCGAACATTTTTAACTAAAAAACTGCCAAAATCTGGAATTAGCAGTATCGACATTGAGCGCCACCCTCGATTGATAAACGTCATTATTCATACTTCTCGAGCGGGAATGATTATTGGACGAGGAGGATCTGGAGTTGAATCTTTAAAATCTTCTCTTAAAAAGATTATTGGAAACCAAATTGATTTGCGGTTGACTGTAGAAGAAGTGAAAAAACCACAAGAAAATGCAGCTATTATAGCAGAAGGTATTGCAGAGCAACTCGAAAAGAGAATCCCATTTCGTCGAGTTCTTAAGCAAACTGCAGAGAATGTTTCAGAGTCGTATAACATCAAAGGAGTGAAGATTATGTTAGGAGGACGTCTTGATGGAGCAGAAATGTCTCGTACCGAGTACATTATTAAAGGAAAAATTCCTTTGACAACACTTCGATCAGATATTGATTATTCTCAAAAGATTGCATATACCAAGTACGGAACCGTAGGGGTAAAAGTGTGGATCTATAAAGGAGACGTATTCCGGAATCAAAAGTAGTACATATTTAAGATAAGAATACCATCATGTTATTAGCCCCACGCAAGACGAAACATCGGAAAGCCCATAAAGGGAAACCATCAGATAAACTTCCAGTAGCTACTCGAGGTACAGAACTTTCTTTCGGAAGTTATGGAATCCGGGCTATGGAAGCTAAATGGATTACTGCACGACAAATTGAAGCTGCAAGACGAGCAATTAGTCGATATACCTCTCGAGGAGGTAAAGTTTGGATTCGTGTATTTCCACACAAACCTGTAACTGCGAAAAGTGCAGAAGTAGGAATGGGAAAAGGAAAAGGAGCTGTTGATCACTATATTGTTAACCTTCGACCTGGAAAAATTCTTTTCGAAATAGAAGGTGTAAGTGAAGAAATAGCTCGAGAAGCTCTTCGACGAGCAGGATCAAAACTCCCTATAAAAACCCGATTTGTCACCAAAGACTAATTATATCTGTATAATCTAGACTAAAAGTGCTTACACACCTTGACTTGTTGCGGATTATACGATATACTCAGATCTATGACTGGCAATAATTATCAATCGATAATAGAGCTATGAATAACGAGAATTATCACAGTAAATCTAAAGAAGAGCTACATCAAATGCTTAAAGAAGTAAGAGCAGAACTAGGAAAAGCTCAATTCTTGAAAAAAGATCCTTCTCAAACACTCGCTTCATCAGAGATTAAGCGGCTAAAGAAAGAAGTTGCTCGCATCCTGACAGCATATAATAATAAGAACTAGACCATCTATTGTATGAGTACCACCGATTCACGATCAGACCAGACAAGAATACTCTCAGGAGTTGTTGTCTCAGACGCTGGTGATAAAACCGTTGTAGTTGCGGTCACCACAGTTAAATCACATCCTGTGTATAAAAAACGTTACAAAGTAACGAAAAAATATGCAGCTCATGATGAGAAGAACCTATGTAAAGTAGGAGAATCTGTTCGGATAAAAGAATCACGACCGGTTTCTCGTACCAAGCGATGGGTAGTAGTTACTAGTCAATAGGTTAAACGTATGATCCAGAAAGAAACGAGATTAAAAGTTGCTGATAACTCTGGTGCTAAGATTATCCAGTGTTTCAATATCCTTGGAGGTACACGTCGACGATATGCTCGCATAGGCGATGTGATTGTTGCCTCAGTAAAAAGTGCAGAACCACGAGCTGGCGTAAAGAAAGGGGATATTGTGAAAGCAGTAGTTGTCCGACAGAGGAAAGAAATTCGGCGTAAGGATGGATCATACATCCGATTTGATGAAAACGCTGCTGTGATTATTGGATCGAATAAGGAACCAGTAGGAAGCCGTGTATTTGGTCCTATTGCTCGAGAAATTCGAGAACGAGGATATATGAAAATTATTTCTCTGGCCCCAGAGGTACTATAGGTAACAAAGAGCTATGAAGATTAAGAAGAACGATACAGTAGAGGTGATTGCAGGAAAAGATCGCGGTAAACGCGGAAAAGTTTTGCAATCTCTACCATCCGAAGGACGAATTCGTGTTGAAGGAATCCAGATTGTTAAAAAGCACATCAAACCTCGTCAACAGGGGGAAAAAGGTCAAGTAGTCGAGAGACCTGGTAAAATTCATATCTCCAATGTTATGTTGGTAGATGTTGATTCTGGAGAGAAGACACGTGTATCCTACAAAATCCTTAATGATAAAAAGGTTCGATTTAGTCGTAAACTTAATAAAGAATTGTAGTATGGCACGTTTAAAGACCCAGTATCGGGAAGAAATCCTTCCTCAAATTATTCAACAATATAATCTTTCAAATACCTTTGAAGCTCCTAAAATTACTAAACTTACGGTTAACGTAGGTACTGGAAAGCGATTTAGGGACGCAAATAGCTTTGAAAAAGTTAAGTCAGTTTTGGCTACTATTGTTGGACAACAGCCTGTATCTGTACAAGCAAAGAGTTCAATTGCTCAATTTAAGACTCGAGAAGGTATGACAGTAGCTCTTAAAGTTACTCTTCGTGGTGATCGTATGTATGAGTTTTTGGACCGACTCATTTCGATTGCACTCCCTCGTACTCGAGATTTCCAAGGAATTCCTTTGACTTCTATCGATAATCAAGGAAATGTAAACTTTGGAATTCGTGAACAAATAATTTTTCCAGAGCTATCAAATGATCAATTGGGAATTAACTTTGGAATGCAAGTAAATATAACGATTGAAAATTCATCGAAAGAGCAGTCGGAAGTTCTTCTTCGATCCTTTGGATTTCCTTTCAAACGTAATTAATAAACTACCTTATGGCAACTCAAGCACAAATTGCAAAGTCCAAAAAAGAACCGAAGTTTTCCTCACGTAAGATTAATCGGTGCTTTAAGTGTGGTCGACACCGCGGATATATGCGCGATTTCGGCGTATGTAGAATTTGTTTCCGAGAAATGGTTCCAGAAGGGATTATTCCTGGAGTCAAAAAATCTAGTTGGTAATTAAGACTTATATAAGAAACCTATGACTGATCCTATTGCAGATATGCTCACCCGAATACGAAATGCTCAGCTTGTAAACAAGCGAGAAGTTTCTATTCCTTACTCAAAATTGAAGTTCGAAGTGGCAAAACTACTCAAAACATCTAAATTTGTCTCTGCTGTTAAAAAAGACGATGGAGAGAAGTTTCCAGTATTGATTCTTACATTGAAAAAAGATGGAATCAAAGGAATTCAACGAGTAAGTACACCTGGACAACGAACCTACGTAGGAGTTGACCAGCTCGAAACGAAGTTTAAACAAGGAAAAGGATCAGTGTTTGTTTCTACTCCCCAAGGCTTAATGGAAGCTCGTGCAGCACGAAAAGCTCGCCTAGGAGGAGAAGTCATCTGCCGAGTTTGGTAATATAAGGAGTAACCAGAAGATTATGTCTAGAGTAGGTAAAAAGTCTATCACAATCCCACAAGGTGTTACTGTTTCAGTAGCTAACTCAGTGGTAGAGGTGAAAGGACCTAAAGGAACCCTCAATCAATCAATTGATCGACCGATTCACATCGAAATCACTGAGAATGAAGTATTTATTACTCCAGGGACTGAAAAAGTCAAAAATATCAATGCTTTTTGGGGGTTGTATCGAGCACTTATCCAAAATATGATTTTGGGAGTGACCCAAGGATTTGAAAAGAAACTAAAAATAGAAGGTATTGGATATCGAGTTTCTCAACAAGGAAGTGGGTTAACACTCAATTTAGGCTATTCTCACCCTATTGAGGTACCAGCCCCAGATGGTATTACGTTTTCAGTTGAGAAGAATGTAATTACCGTTTCTGGTATTGATAAGGCTCTTGTTGGACAAGTAGCCGCCGATATTCGAGCGAAGAGACCACCAGAACCCTATAAGGGGAAAGGAGTTCGATATGCTGATGAAGTAGTAAGAATGAAAGTTGGTAAGAAAGCTGGCTCTTAATCACTTGAAATATTTTGTATTTATGCTAGTATAGATAATGTTAATAAGGAATATATGAAAGAACTACTCGCTAAAAGAGCTCGTCTCGCTAGAAGAAAGCAGCGTATCCGAGGAAGAATCTCAGGTACTGCAACTATACCTCGACTATCTGTGTCAAAATCTAACACTGCCATTTATTGTCAGCTTATAGATGATGTTGCAGGAAAGACATTGGTTTCTTTACATAGTAAAGAACTTTCTAAGGGCTCTTCAGTTAATATTGAAGTATCAAAAGAAATAGGAACTCTTTTAGCTAAGAAGGCTTTAGATAAAAATATTCGTCGTGTAGTATTTGATCGAAGAGGTCGAGTCTATACTGGTCGGATTGCTGCACTTGCTGATGCAGCACGAGAAGCAGGACTTAAAGTATAACGTAACTCTATGGCAAAGCAAAGACGACAACAACCCGAGAAACGAGAGTTTGATCACAAAGTGATTGATATTGCTCGTGTAGCACGTGTAATGGCTGGAGGACGGAGATTTTCTTTCCGTGCCACTGTGGTTATCGGAGACCGGAAAGGTAAAGTTGGTGTAGGTATTGGTAAAGGAGCTGATACTGCAGTTGCAATTGAAAAAGCAATCAATTCTGCAAAAAAGAATATGATAAAAATTTCAATTCAAAATGGAACTATTCCGGTTGATACTTCTGGAAAATTTGGAAGTGCACGCGTACTGCTTAAACCAGCCAGAGAAGGTAAAGGATTAGTAGCAGGAGGAGCTGTACGAACAGTTGTTGATTTTGCAGGTATAGAGAATATTACAGCTAAGATGCTGGGAAGTAACAATAAACTTAATAATGCAAAAGCAACAATTCAAGCTTTGTTAAAAACTTTATAAGTATGGAAATTCACACTCTACAAGCTGATCATCCTCTCAAAAAATCCAAGCGAATTGGACGAGGTGGTAAGCGCGGAACATATTCTGGGAAAGGACAAAAAGGACAACGGTCAAGATCAGGAGCTAAAATTAGTCCGCTTTTTACTGGTGGATCTGCAACACTAACTGGTCAAGGATCTAAAGTTGTTCATAAACTCAGAGGACAAGGAAACTCTGGTATTACTAAAAATACCAAGAAGTATACGGTAATTAATATTGAAAAGATTGCAGATACATTTGAGAATAAAGATACAGTAAGTCCTGAAACATTGATTGAAAGAGGTCTTATTACTAAGCGAACTAAGTATATAAAAATTCTTGGGCGTGGTGAGACTACTAAGAAATTTGTTTTTGATGGAGTTGTGTGTTCTGCATCTGTATTAGAACAGTTCTCTCTTTAATAAATCTCTCAGTAACTCTTGAAAACTAACTCACTGGTATATGAATCGATGGATGTATGTATTTAAACTTCCTGAATTGCGATCAAAAATCATCGCTGTTCTAGGGCTTCTTGTTGCTTATAGAGTATTAGCAAGTATACCAGTGCCAGGAGTTGATGTAGAAACAATCCGTCAATTTACTGAAGGGAATCAACTCTTTCAGCTTTTTGATTTATTTTCTGGAGGTGGATTCTCAAGTTTTTCTATCGTTATGTTGGGAGTAGGACCATACATAACTGCGTCTATTGTTATGCAACTTTTCACTGTAATACTACCTCCATTGAAAGCTCTTTATAAGGAAGAAGGTGAGCAAGGTCGTCAAAAATTCAATCAATATACTCGGTTACTTACTGTTCCTCTTGGGATATTTCAGTCCATTTCAATGATAACATTATTTCGATCTCAAGGATTAATTCAAGAATTGTCACGACTAGAAATCATTACAGCAATTACTGTTATAACTGCTGGAACTGTACTTCTGATGTGGATCGGAGAACTTATTACCGATAAAAATGTGGGAAATGGAATTTCACTGATAATTTTCGCGGGAATTATTGCGAGCTTCCCTGGTTTCGTGAATCAATTTAGAATTAATTTTCAACAATCTGAATTACCTACCTATGCTTTGTATGCTGTTATTTCTGCTGCTATTATTTATGCTATTATTTTTGTAACAGAGGGGCAAAGAAACATTCCTATATCATATAGTAAACAAGCCAGAACCGTTTCTATGGTGAAGACTCGTGTTGACACTTATTTACCTCTTAAAGTAAACCAAGCTGGAGTTATTCCTATTATTTTTGCAGTAACTTTAATGATTTTTCCCCAAGTCATCTTTCAATTCGGAGCTCAATCAGGAATTTCTTGGTTGGTTCCTATCTCTACATCTCTTCTCTTACTATGGAGTAATCAAGTATTTTATGCTATAGCCTACTTTGTTCTCGTCTTTGCATTTACTTATTTTTATACTTCAATTGTCTTTGAGCCTCAATCTATTGCGGACAACCTTCAAAGACAAGGAGGATTTATTACTGGCATTCGCCCAGGTCAAAAAACGGCGGATTATCTTTCATATGTATCAACCAGAATTATTCTCTTCGGAGCATTATTCTTAAGTACTATTGCAGTTTTACCTTTTATTATGACTGGATTTACAGGAGATCAAAGTCTCGCTATCGGAGGAACTTCATTACTTATTGTTGTTTCTGTAGTTCTTGAAACAATGAAACAAATAGACTCTCAAATTATTGTGAGAGACTATGAGAACCTTTAATAATACTGTATCTTCACTTCAGGTATCTCTTCTTTGTTCTGTCATAATCTATTGGTTCACTTTATTCTTTCTTGAAGAACCTCTTTTCAATTCTATCTATTTTTCTTTATATATTGTATTAACCAGTCTGGGATGGTTATTGGTTGTATGGAATGTGACCTTGTATCTTACTCATACCCTTCATATTCGATTTTTTTGGGATTATGATTTTACTTGGATGATATACCGATACTTTTTGTATTGGATCGTATTATTAATTCTTCTCTTTTATCCTATCCTAAGAATATTTCTTAATAGTGGAGATGTATTAATCTTTTTAGATAGTCTAACTTTGGGACTTATTTTGGGAGGGATTATTTTATTAAGACAGATTGGACAAAGTATTTTGAATATTAGTCTTGAGTCTCGTGTTTCAAATATGCTTTCCCTTAAATCACTGGACTCTTTGTGTCTGCGATTGATGAAAATAAATACAGCTCCTATTGAAGAATTACTTGTTTTGTCTGTATGGTACAAAGGAATAAAAAGTGCTTATTTTTCTCATAAATCGGTTAAGATTCATTGGTACTACCAAACTTTACAAAAGTGGTTAGTTGGAAGAACTCTTTCTGGGGAAGCTTATACGTATCTTATTTCTAATCTTAACGTTTTGTATAAGAATACAGATCATCAATATGATAGGGCTCAGTTAATTCAGTCTCTGAGATCTGGAGATATGAATATATGTTTTTGGGATTCTTGGGAAAAGTTGTATAAAAGATTACATTATTCACAACGACTCTTGTTTTTTACCGAATTTTGGTCTGATTTCCCATATAATCAAGTTTCTTTTCTTGAGTTTCCTTTCTCATGGTCATTACATCGGCTTTCGCTTCCCGAAGCTCAATGTATGTTATCTTCTTTGATCGACAGTGTTAGAATACAGAACCAGAGAGGTGAGATGGATTTTTTCGCTTTGGCAATGAAATCTTTTTCAAACGGACTATCTGAAGATATAATGAGAATAGTTGTATGCTGGTTATCGTCAGGTTTAGAGTTTCAAGAATATTTGATTGAATATCTAAAAAATGAAACTGCTCACAAGTCTACTTCACGTTCGTATTCTTGTAGTCTTGTAGAGAGGAAGAAAATAGAACGGAAAACATTTCAATTTCTTTCTGAATATTTGAAATCAAATTTACATTTAAATACTATAACGGATTCTCAGATTCATGTGTGGATTATTTGGCTTGAATCATTGTTAGAAACACATTCTCAAGAGAGTTTATCTTACCATAAGACTCAGATATGGTTATATATTTGGAAGGAAATATATAAGGTGCAAAATGCTGAAGAAAAAATCATTAGCGTATGATATAATAGAATATATAAAAATAGAAACCTATGTCTAAATACACAATATATAAAACTTTACGGATTTTAAATGCAGTGATATTTTCATTGATATGTGGGTTATCATTATATCTCATACTGATGCCTTTTTTACCTAATCTTTGGTTTAATTTTCAAACTTGGAGAGGTACATCAGTGAATGCGAATGATGGGTATAGAGATATGACTGCTACACTTCCTTTATCGGGAAGTCGAGAGGTCCAGTTTTCCTCTGGAGTACCCGATAGTGAAGTGAACGACTTCACTATTGCGCTAAATATTCCATCAATTCGAATGAAATCTAAAATCTTTTCTAGTACGAATTCTGCTGATTTATGGAAGGGCATTTGGCATAAACAATCTTCAGGAAATCCAGTAGATGGGGGCAATATGGTTATCACTGCTCATAGATTTTTATATACAGGTAATCAAAATACCTTTTATCATTTACCTCGAATGGAACCAGGTCAGATTGTGGAGATGGTGTGGGACTCAGAAGTGTATTTATATCGCGTATCTGAAACGTTTGAAGTATCTCCTCAAGCAATCGAAATAGAAGATGACACAGAAGATCATATATTGACACTATATACCTGTACTCCGTTATGGAGTAATGCTCGTAGATTTGTAGTCAGAGCAGAACCATTATTTGAATAATACATATTTATGAAGAAACGACCTGTTGATACACTTTGGAAATACGAACTTATAAAGACGTTCATATTAGTTGTGATTCTTGGAGGAATAGCTACATTACTGTATTACATTGATCATATTCAATATGTTCTTTTGAGATAAAGAATGTGACTTTAATCCTTTAACTTATCCACATACAGTTTCTTGACCAAAAAGGATGAAAGATGGTATTCTATGTAAGAAGATATTAACCAAAAAAATATGCAGAGAAAAAACAAGCGTATATCCATCACACTAAGTGTAGCAAGTCTCATTCTAGCGGCTTTTATCATTGTCCCTGGAGGATTACAAGCCATAGAAGAT
>PXDG01000037.1 GCA_003565105.1 Parcubacteria group bacterium
AGTTGCCAAAAGCTCTAAAAGAAGGTACACTGAATATGTAATTAAAAGTATGTTATGGACAAGCCAATTCAAACTCTCATTATGCTTGGAAAGCCTGGAGCTGGAAAAGGTACTCAAAGTGGCATTCTCAAAGAACGCCTCCGATTTTCTATTATTGGATATGGAGATTTTTTTCGTGGTCTTTCTAAGCAAGATACCTTTGTTTCTCGCAAAGTAGGAGAGACGATTAATCAGGGGAGTCTTTTACCTCACTGGTTTCCATCGTATGTTTTGATGGATAAACTCTTTCATACGATTGAGACAGAAGAGGCAATTATTCTTGATGGTGCTGCTCGATCACGGAAAGAGGCTGAGTTAACTCACGAAGTATTACACTGGTTCGAACGCCCGTATAAAGCACTATATATTGATATTACTGATCAGGAAGCAGTAGATCGGCTTACCAGTCGACGTGAACTCATCAATCGAGTAGATGATGATGATGATCATATCAAAACACGGTTGCAAGCTTATCATAACACTGTTATTCCTGCGATAGAATTTTTTCGAGAACAAGGAACCTTAATTGAGATTAATGGGGCTCAGAGAATGGAAGAAGTGTCTCGTGAAATTTTAGGTAAGCTTAATACTATTGGATTAGAAACTCGATAATATATTTATGGCACTACAACCCAAAACTCCCGCACAAATACAAAGTATGCGCACAGGAGGGAAACTCTTGGCTGAAGGTTTAGCTTTAGTTGAGTCAAAAGCTCAGCCAGGAGTGTCAACGGCTGCATTAGATGCTTACATCTCAGAGTTTTTTGCTTCAAAAAAGGTCAAGCCTGCTTTTTTGGGGTATTATGGGTTTCCCGCAACGATTTGTATTTCCGTGAATGATGAAGTGATTCATGGGATCCCTAAAGAAGAAACTATTCTCCAAGAAGGGGATATTCTTGATATTGATAGTGGTCTTATTCTTGATGGTATGTATCTAGATGCTGGATACACCTTTGGAGTTGGGAAAATATCAGAAGAAGCACGATTATTGATAGAACGAACGAAAAAATCTTTTTTTAAAGGGATTTCGGTGGTAAAGGCTGGAGCTACCGTGGGAGATTACGGGTATGAAGTAGAGAAGTATTTGTCACAGTTTGATTATGGGATTATTCGTGATTACGCTGGACATGGTATTGGAGAGACTCTTCACGAAGACCCAACAATTCCCAATTATGGAACGCCTGGGAAAGGAATGCGTTTTATCGAAAATATGACAGCTGCATTTGAACCTATGGTTACTTTAGGTACGGAAGATGTTTTTATTGATGCTGATGATGATTGGACTGTTTTGACTGACGATGGTTCTTTAGCAGCTCATTATGAACATACAGTATTGATTACGAAAAATGGCGTAGAGCTTTTGACCCAACTGTAATAAATTTCTAAAATTATGGACACTACACAACGAACCTCTGCCATTCAAACCGAGCGGTCTGTACGGATCGAAAAAGCGCAAGAATTGATAGCTCAAGGACATAATCCTTATTCAGCATCTGTCCGTCGAGATATGACGTTAGCTGAGCTTAAAAAGCGCTTTGATGAGCTTCAAGGACAGACGGTAACTCTTTCAGGCAGAATCAAAGCCCTTCGCCTTTCTGGTAAGATTGGATTTACCACCATGGAGGATGAATCTCTTCCTGAGGGGTTTCAGTTTATCTTTAAGCAAGATGAGCTTGCATCATCCTCGTTAACCTTTGAGGACTTTAAGAATTTGTTTGATAAAGGAGATTATATTCAAGCAACAGGGTATTTAGACCATTCTAAACGAGGAGAGGCAAGCTTATTTGTGACAGAATACACCATTTTGACTAAAGCTCTTCGATCCCTTCCTGAGAAACTTGATGACATTGAGCAAAAGTATCGCAAGCGATATGTTGATATGAAACTTCATCCAGAGGTGCGGGAACTGTTTACAATGAAGAGTCGATTTTGGCGAGCTACTCGAGAGTTCATGCTTGATAATGGGTTCCTTGAAGTACAAGCCCCGACTATGGAGCACACTACTGGGGGAGCCGAGGCAGAACCCTTTATAACACATCATAACGCTTTGGGTGAAGACTTTTATTTGAGAATTAGCTCCGAATTATTTTTGAAGAGGTATATTGTAGGAGGGTTTGAAAAGGTCTTTGATATTGATAAAAACTATCGAAATGAGGGTATTGATGATGAACATTTGCAAGAATATATTCAAATGGAGTTTTATTGGGCCTACTCTGACTTTGAAGACTTACTTCAATATACTGAAAAGCTTATCAAATATGTTATCAAAGAGACATTTGGAACAACCAGTCTTATGTATTCTGAGGACAGTATGGTGAACTGGGATGTTGAATGGCCTCGTATGTCATATTATGACTTTGTGGAGCATTTTGCTGGAATTAAACTCCAAGAGTATGATACAGTAGAAAAGCTTCGATCCTTGGCAGAAGAACTTGGTCTCACGTACCAATCATCAGACGGCTATGGTCGTTTGGTCGATTTGATTTACAAAAAAACCGCTCGACCAAAGTGTATTGAACCTGTCTGGCTGATTGACGTTCCCGTAGAACTTTCTCCATTGGCGAAACGAGATCCCGAAAATCCAACTCAGACTCTCCGAGCTCAGCTCATTGCTTATGGATCTGAATTAACCAATGGATTTGCGGAGTTAAATGATCCAGTAGATCAGCTCAATCGATTTAAGGAACAGAAACAACTTCGAGATGCAGGTGATGGAGAAGCTATGATGCTTGATACTGATTTTGTGGAAGCTCTCGAATACGGGATGCCTCCAACCTGTGGATTTGGATTTTCTGAGAGAGTCTTTAGTGTGCTTATGAAAAAGCCTATTCGAGAAACCACGGCCTTTCCGATGGTGAAGCGCAAGCATAATGACGAGGATTTTCGAAAACAATCCAATAAGCAACTCATGGTAGCTCATAGCATTCTTTTTAGAGATAAAGAAAATCCTGCTTGGATTGAATTGAACGTAGCAGCACATCTGGCAGCATCGTTCGCGTGTCGGCAAGGTGACCTATTAGAGATAGGAGTTTCTACCTCTCAAGATGGAGTATCTATCCCTATGAACATTCAACATGCAATTATCATGATGCAAGAGACCGATCAAGTCAAAATGACTGAATTTTATACACAAGTTTCCCATCGATCAGATATTTATTATTCAGTCTTTACTCGAGATATGTTGGCATCTAGTAATGATAGAAAGGTTGATAAAAGTCACCAGTCAAAGCAGATTGAGGATATTGATATCCTTGGGGTCTTGGTATTTGGTGAAAAGAAGAAAATAGAGCAGCTTACGTCAGATTTTGATTTGTATGAATAACAGAAAAATTGCCCTCGTGCACGAATACCTGACCCGTCGTGGAGGCGCAGAACGAGTGCTCCAAAGCTTAGCTGAAATATATAATGAATCTGACATTTATACTCTTTTGTATAATCCAGAGAAA
>PXDG01000157.1 GCA_003565105.1 Parcubacteria group bacterium
CCAAACAGCGAAAGGCCCTTGGCTTCAACCGTCCAAACGACCTTTTGAAGAACATTATTGCCAAATGAGAAACTTTCCAGTAATTGATCCCATAAAGTTTCTCAGGCCTTCTAACCTTACAGCACTACCTAAGAAAGAATGGAGCCAAGAAATCAAGCCTCCAACTCTTTGCACTTGTTGGTTGAAATCAAGCTATGCTGCAAAGACAAATCCAAAACAACTTGGTAACCTACGGTCGAACGACGAAAGGTCTCTCCAGACAATATGGAAGCGTCCTGTGGGTGATGTTTCTGCTTCTGGCGGTCCTGATTTCCGCCTGCAAGCAATCTTCTGATAGCAACGGTCCCGAACATATTCTCCGCTTCGGCCATATTGCCAATGAAAACGACATTTGGCATAAGGCGGCTCTCCGGTTTGCCAAAGAGGTAAAGGAGCGATCCGGTGGCCGGATCGAAGTCCGGGTTTATCCCAATGAACAGATGGGCAGTGAACGCGAAATGATTATCAGTATTCTGACCGGCAGTCTGGACCTGACAATCACCGGTGAATCCCTGCTGAATTGGAGTGTACCCAATGCGGTATTGATCGCCACTCCCTATGCGATCCGGGATTCCGAACACTTGCAAAAAATTGCCGGTGGTCCGGTCGGAGAAGCGATTGAACAGCAGGTTCTTCAAGTTACCGGACTCCGGCCCATAGCCTGGTTTGAACGCGGCGCCAGGAATCTGACGTCCAACCGGCCGGTGACCCACCCGGATGACCTTCGGGGGATGATCATTCGGGTACCTGATGTCTCCATGTTCGTCACCGCATGGCGCTCCCTGGGTGCAAGACCTACACCGATGGCGTTTTCAGAGGTTTTTACCGCTTTGCAACAATCGACCATTCATGCCCAGGAAAACCCTCTGGCACTTATCAGAAGCGCAGGATTTTACGAAGTACAGGATTATGTCAATCTTACCGAACATGTCAAAGGCTGGATTTATGTTGTGATCGGCAACGAACGGCTGGAATCCTTACCTGACGATTTGCAACAGGTTGTGCTGGAGTCAGCCCGGGCCATGCAAGCCTATGAACACAAACTGTATCTGCAGCAGGTGGAGGAAGACTATCTCTTTTTGAAGGACCGGGGTATGGAATTCATTGAAGTGGACCGGGAGGCTTTCGAGGAAATCGTTCGGGAGGCGGTCAGACTATCCCTTTCCGGTGAAACGGAAATCCTGTACCGTAGAATGCAGGAATTCTGAAACAAATTGAATATTCTGTGACGAAACTCCGGAAACAATGAAATGATGCTCCGACTGATTTCATACATTGACAAATTGTTGAGCACACTTCTTGTGCTCAGCGCCTCGCTTATGATCGGAATCGTGATGCTGCAAGTCCTTTCCCGATTTGCTTTGCCATGGTCTTTCCACTGGACGGAAGAACTGGCTCGTTTCTGCTTTATCTACATGGTGAGCCTGGGGGCGGGCCTGGCGCTGAAAGACCGGTGTTATGTAGGTGTGGAATTCATTTTAAACCGGTTATCGGCAAAATCGAAACGTTATTTGGAACTTCTCATCCTTTTTGCAACCGGCATTCTGATGGTCACAATGTTTCTTCACGTCTTTCCGCTATTACAAGTGGTCCGGCTTCACTTTTCCCCTGCCCTGCAGATCAATATGGCCTGGATGTATGCATCTACGATGATTATGAGCTTTTCCGTCCTGTTGTATTGCATTCTCCTGTTCATCGAAAAACTCAGGCAACAATGATTTTACTGCTGTTTAGCACCTTTCTGATTTTATTGTTTTTAGGATTTCCGATCGCCTTTGCACTGGGGATATCATCGCTCATCTACCTCTTGTTTACAGACCTGTCCTTCGTCGCGATCCCACAAAAGATGTATTCGGGTATCGATGTTTTCATTCTACTATCCATCCCCGGATTTATTCTGGCCGGAAACCTGATGAACGCCAGCGGCATAACCAGCCGAATCATCCGATTCTGCAACGCTCTGGTCGGTCACATCCGGGGTGGTTTGGGCATGGCTAATGTCGGTTCTTCCATGATATTCAGCGGAATCTCCGGAACCGCCATAGCCGATACGGCCAGCATCGGAACGGTCATGATACCTTCCATGAAAAAAGAGGGGTACGATTCCGCTTTTTCCTGCGCCGTGACCGCCACCTCCTCAACCGTCGGCCCCATTATCCCCCCCAGCCTGCCACTGATCATTGCCGGTACTCTCACCGGACTCTCCATTGGCCAGCTGTTTCTCGCGGGAGCGGTTCCGGGTCTTCTTCTCGGCGTCGGTTTGATACTTACCGTCTATCTGATATCTGTAAAAAAGAACTATCCCAAGGGGGATAAAGCCGATTTCCGGACTGTTGTAAAAAGTCTGTACGAGGCGTTTTGGGCAATCATGATGACGGTTCTGATTCTGGTGGGCATTGTGGGGGGAGTATTCACGCCCACGGAGGCCTCGGTGGTTGCTGTGGTGTACGCAATGGTCATTGGACTTCTGGTGTACCGGGAGTTGAAACCCAGCATGCTTCCGGGAATTATTCTGGGGTCGGCCAAGACGACCTCCGCACTGATGGTTTTGGTCGGATTCGCCAACCTGTTTGCCTGGATTATGGCCGTGGAGCAGATACCTCAAATGATCGCCGATACCCTGCTCGGCATTACGCAAAACAAGATCTTGCTGCTATTGCTGATCAATCTGCTTCTGCTCTTTGTCGGCGCGTTTATGGAAACCATTGCCGCCATGATCATCCTTTTTCCCACGCTGTTGGGCGTGGCGGTGGAAGTGGGGGTGGATCCCGTTCATTTTGCTATCATCGTCGTCATGAACCTGGTAATCGGACTGACCACACCGCCGCTCGGCGTCTGTCTGTTCGTGGCATCAGGTATCGGAAAAACCCCCATTGAAGACATTGTCAGGGCAGGATTCCCCTTTCTTCTGCTATGCCTGTTCGTGTTGTTACTGGTCACTTTCATCCCGGAAATCTCCCTCTACCTTCCCGGACTGTTTTATGATTGAGTCATTCGGATTTTCTTCACGTTGCCGCTTATTTGACCACGTCAGGTGACCTGTGAGCGGAAATTCTTCAAGTACTCTAAGCATCCGACTGGTCTTCGGGAATATTGTCCATTTAAACCCTTCAATCTACCATGAAAACGAGTCGATATTCATTACACGTCGCCGGTTTGACGGCGTGGCTTTTGATGGGGTCCGGCGTCGCCGGTGGCGAGCGCGAGGCACAGCGAATTCAACCGTGGGCGGAAGACCCACGCTACTGGCAACACCAAGGCGAACCGGTTATTCTCATCGGCGCCTCCAATACAGACAATCTTTTCAACCATCCTCAAATCGGCTCGAACGGTCTGGAGACACACTTGGACGACATCCGGAGGGCCGGGGGCAATTACGTGCGCAATACAATGTCCGGCCGGGACGAGGGCAA
>PXDG01000139.1 GCA_003565105.1 Parcubacteria group bacterium
GGCTGAGTTTCAAATATTTTTCGCACTTTTTGCATGCCTCCTTTCTGGCTTTTACTGTATAATAGCCTGGTTACAAAAGGGAGCATGCTAAAAAGTGCATTAAAAGTCAATTAATTTTTCGCAAAATACAGTTAAATTTCAGGCCGTTAAATATTTCCGGATGGAAACTAGCTAGAAAATGCCGTAGACAGCATGGTCGGTTATGCTAAACATTAGCCTTTTCTCATCTGCTCAAACAGTTTTATTGATTTTTGGTGTATTAGTCCCTATAATAGGCCTGTCAATAAGGTTCCAATGTTACCACCCAAAAGGAGGCTATATGTTACAGGCTAAATTCAGCCTTGAAGAAACGCAAGCCCAGTTTTTGAATAATTTTAAACTCTATGGATTCAAGGATAAAAGCTCTATGCTTCGTGAGGCTATAGAGCTTTTCAGGAAAGAAGTTGAACTTGAAAGTCTAAGAAAATCCGCTGAATTATATGCTGAAATTTACTCTGAAGATGATGAGTTAAAAGAATTGACCGAAACTGCATTAAACGGATGGCCAGAATGATAGTGCTGAAAAGAGGTATGATTATTGACGTCAATCTTGATCCGACAAAAGGTTCAGAAACTGGAAAAATCAGACCTTGTGTAGTTGTGACTAACGATATTTATAATGAAAGAGTTCCAGTTATCCAAGTTGTTCCAATTACTGAATGGAGTGCAAAAAAAGCTCGAATAAAAACCAATGTTGAAATCTATCCTTCCTCGGATAATGGTTTATCTAAAAAATCGATAGCAGACTGTTTGCAGACACGTCCATTAGATCATCGTCATAGGTTGGTCAAAATTCGTGGGAGATTATCAATAGACAAAGTTCAGGAAATTAACCAGTCTTTAAAGGTTATTTTTGAACTTAATGCATAGCGCAAAATACCCAGAGGCTAACCTGTCAGTTCAGGTGACAGCCAGGGCCGAGCCGGTTTAAAGAACTAGCAACAGACAAAATCTACATTTCTCATTAACGGTGCTGCCTTATGCCATTGCCAACAATTTGCCCTATGATCTGATCGCAAGCTTCTATATTGGAGCGGCGACCGATCCGGCCGTGGCCAAGGACACCTGTGATTTTCTTTTTACCGGCGGCCATCTTGCCAATCAAACCGTTCTGCTGGCGTGGGAGCGTGAACATTTGCCACCGCTCGTCACTTACCTGATTCAGAGCTATGGCGGCACCGTGCCGGTTTTGCCGTTGTCCTGGCCGCAGGATGATTACGACACCCTCTGGACGGTGACGCTGGACGCCCAGGGCAACCTGACGGTGCATAACGCCCTGTGTGAAGGCATCGATTCCGCGTCATTGCCGCCCACGGCGTTTCAATTCTGATCGCTCTTTGGACCGAGGAGTGATACTTTAAGTCAGACACCATTGAAAAAGGGAGATAGAAAATGAAAGCAAAAATAATTCAATTATTAATGGTTTTAGTTTGGATAAGTTTCCTTCTGGTTGGCTGTGGGGACAATTCGGCATCACCATCCATTCCGCTTGCGACAACCTGCGCCAATCTGAATGGCGCCATCATTGATGAGGTTACCATTACATCGACTAAGTGGTACGAAGCCGCAGACGGGTATCCTGCCTTCTGCCAGGTGAATGCCACCCGGGCGCCCTATCTGGACATGGAAATCGATCTGCCGGCAAACTGGTCCGGCAGACTCTGGCAGCAAGGCGGTGGCGGCTTCGACGGGACAATCACTTCAGCCATCACCACGGATGCAACGACAGGCGCTATCACCAGCATGAGTATCGCCTTGAAAGAAGGGCTTGCGGTATATGCCGCTTCGAATGGCGGAAACCGATCAGCAGTTCCGGCACAGGCGGCGCCACTGGTCTGGTCGGATGGAACGCAAGACGGCGTCACATCGGCCAGAGACTATGCCTATAGGGCATTAAGCACGACCCGTGAATTCGCCCGGGCCGTCATTCTAAAATTCTACGGAAGATCTCCAAGTCATACTTACTTTAACGGCTGTTCCAACGGCGGCCGCAATGCCTACGTAGCCGCCGATCGCTGGCCTGACGACTATGACGGTATCGTGTCGGGCTGCATGGTCATGGACATTACGGGACAAACAGTTGCCTGGATGGATTCAGGTTCAAAGTCAGGCACGCCAGCCATGCCCTCGGCAGCGCAGTGGCAAGCAGTGACGGCGGCTTCCATGGAGGCCTGCGATGCACTGGACGGCGTCACCGACGGCATGATTGCCAATCAGGCTGCCTGTGATTTCGATGCGGCCACGTTGCACTGTGGTGAACCGACAGCGGATTCCGATCCTGCTATCTGTTTGACTTCCGAGCAGGTGCAGACTGTAAAAGACGTCACATCCGATCTGAAACTTGAGGACGGCACAACGGTCTATTCCGGCTATAATTGGACAGACTGGTATTCGCATGTCGTTTATTATGGTCTTCTGGGCGGGGGGAATGCCTTGCTGGCGACGGGAGATGCGGCATGGTTCAGTGAATTGGCAAAACAGCAATCCTTCATCCTGGATCATGATTACCCGATATTCCAATATGGTTTGCGCATCACCGGAGCCAATCCCGATAAAAGCAGGGTGGCGGCTTTTGTAGCGTCGGGCCGGAAACTGATCTCCTGGCACGCTGGATCGGACAACCTGAGCTCGTTTAATGACCATGTTCGCAATTATTCCACCATGATTAACATGGCCGCAGGGCAGGGCCTCACCGATCCGGAAACCCATACCCGTTTTTTTGTCGTGCCCGGAGGAAGTCACACGGACGGCGAGGAATTGACGGAGATCAACTGGTTTGATGCCATCACTCAATGGGTTGAAAAGGATATCGCTCCTGAACAATTACTTTATAACAAACGCGATAAAGCAACGGGAGCGCTGTTGCGCACGCTGCCAGTCTGCCGCCATCCCCAGTATCCAAGATATAACGGGGCAGGCGATGTGAATGACGCGGCAAGTTATACCTGTACGAAACCCTAAAAAAACGAGGAACAACGGTAAACATACCTCTTACTCAACAGCAAAGGGGCCTTTGTAGGTGGCATCCCGGATGACTTTATTTATTCTTTGTTCCTTCTTTGTGAGACCCCACCTTCTATTTTGCAGCCCAAGACGGCCAGGATCTGTTTCTGCTCAGGAGCGGGGTCTTCGATCATCCCTATGATGATCTGCAGCTTATGGGGTCTTCTTATTTTCTTTAGCAGGATCCACAGATGAGGATTTTTTGGCTTTGTGAGGACGATCCGCTTTTTGAGTGAATTTTTCACTGACAGAAGAAATCATAAAGGGACATCCATGATAAGAAAGTCAAGAGGGAAAGCGGAGGTTTCCCTGGGCCACCTGGCACTTTTTCTCCAGTGGTCTGAGTTGTCCGGCACTTGCCGATTTTTAGAATAATTTTACGGTCGACTATAGTATTGCGACC
>PXDG01000124.1 GCA_003565105.1 Parcubacteria group bacterium
GTGCTCTTCCGATCTGCCGAGGGGAGCAATCCAATTAGTATTGAAAGCATCTTGCACAAAGTCGATTTCTTGTCCCCCCATATGGGGTGAAGAGAGATAAATTCTATCCAAAGCAGGTTATTTATTTATTGTTATGACGTTGAATCAAAAAATAGTCACAATTTCAACACTATCAATGCGAATAATGTTTAACTTCATAAGTATAACGTTTTTTTGATTATCTCAGAAAAGCCTAAAATTTGGAACTACTTTTTTATAGATTTGTAAACTTATTATTAATAATTCAGATTAATAATAGAGAGATGCCCAAAAAAAATAAGACTTAGTTTATGAAAAGCTATATTTACACAATCTCTTTAATAGTTTTAACTTCAGTATTATCATTCAGTACTACAAATAATGCTAAAGGTCAGAGTGTTCAGATAGGATTACATGCCGGTTCAAATGTAAGTTCACACCTCAAAAATTTTAAATTTGTGGATGGAGATATTGATTTGGATTTCAGCCCAAATCCAAAATTCGGTTTTTCTGCAGGATATATTGTGAGGCTGCCTGTTAGTAACGCTGTTCGTTTTCACCTTGAACCCACTATTACCAGAATTGGCGCAAATTATGATGACAGCTTTGAGTTGCGTGGATTTGACTTCGAAACTGACAGCCAGGTAGATCTGCTCTACATACAGCTTCCTCTTTTATTTCAGCTTAGTACTGTTCCGCCTGAACGCACTGTATATGGACGTCAACAAAGAGAAACAACATTCCACCTTACCGGTGGTTTTTACGGGGGATACCTGCTTGATGCAACATTTTCAGGCACTAACCGCGGGGCACCAATCGGAATTGACTTTGAAGGTGAATTTTCTGAAGAAATTAGCACTCAGTACAAAAAGTTTGACGGGGGGGTAATTTTTGGCGGCGGAATTGAATATGGAGAAAGATCAAAATTAGGTCTGGAAGTAAGAGCTTTCTTTTCAGTAACCGACTCAGGCAATCGTTCAGTACTCGATTCATTTAAACCTCACAACATGGGCTTAACGTTTGGAGTATACTATCTGCTTTAATTTGCTTTAATGAAATTTCTGAAGCAATCCCTTACACTCTTATAAACGGCAATGAAATATTAAATTATTACCGCCTTCCTTTTGCCAAATGAGTATCCAATTCAGGCACTGTGATCTCCCACATAACAGGACCGTCGTTATATCCTACAATCTGTCCATGATTGTTAATAGCTCTTGCAATGCTGTTTTTACCATCTGACGGAAGTTCAATCATACCATTTTTTTGATCCCAATAAAATGCACGGTACTCTCCATTCCCAATATCACTATATCCTACAACCTGACCTTTGTTATTTATATCAAAGGCTGTACTCCACTCTCCGCCCAGTGTACCTAAACTTTGTAAGCCACCTTGAACATCCCAAATAAATGCCTTAGACGAAAAGCTGGCTGACTTGGCTGCTTCAAGAATACTATCCTGCTCTGATATACTCCAATTCCCTCTCATGCCTTCTTGATTAACATTACCAAGTTTGAAATTTGAAATATCTAAATTTCCTTCCCTAGCAAAAGTCCCATTCCTCAACATTTCAACAACATGATCTACACTATAACTTCCGGTCGATTTAGTGAGCCGGAGTAATTTACTTCCTAAACTCAGATCGCTCTGAAGTTTTTCACCATTTTCGGAGTTGACAATTAAATTAGATTGTGAATCATCTTTTTTTGTAATCCAGCCAACAACAACACCTGAATCATTTATTGAATTTGGCTCACCATGTCCAAATTCTTCATAAGTCCCAAAGTTACCAATTGATACATGTATATCATGAGGTGGCAACATATAGGCTATGCTGGCAATATCATTCTTATTGTTATTTGAAATTGCAGTGCTAAACCATTCCATCTCTTTTGTTGTACGAGTTTCGGTATTCCACTGCATAGAGAAAAAATCGTACTCGCAGTAATCATCCGGAATATCTCCCCAATGATCATATGCAGTACATGTATCTACTTCGCCTACAACATCTCCATCATCATTAATATCAAAAACCAGTACTGAACTAGAAACTACACCCATGTAATCCAGCCCCTTAATTGTGGTTGAGCCACTTGTAGAATCCCAGAATTTATTTCCCCCTACAACCTGACCTTTATTATTTAATGCCCTGGCCAGAAAATCAAGTTCCATAAGACTCTGTGAAGATTGCTCCCAGTAATGGAAACCACCCACAATATCCCCCCGGTCATTAATATCCGTTGCATTTTTTAATCCAAAATCACTTAAATCCACAACTTCAACTACAGGCTCGGTTAATGTATAATTAATCTCTTCATTTAAATTTTCCCCTTGATTGTTGACCTCCGTCATATCACAACCCAAAAATGCGAACATAATAAAGGTCATCAAAAAACTAACTCTTACTCTATTAATCATAATGATTCTACCCCAATGAATATTTAAAATTTTTCACAAGAAAGGAATTTTGGCAGGAAATAACTATTAGTTTACTCTAATCGAAACTGTGTTAAATTCTGACTTTACAAAAAACTTTACTTTTGCAGAGGCTTCAAAAAAAGCTGCGCAACTTTTTTTATAAATAAAACAAAGCAAATTTTAAAGAAGTAGTACTATTTACCTTAAATATCCGGAATTACTTAATCTCTATTCAGACTTCAAATATTGAATTACCATTTTGTCAATATTACAGCTTTCTAACTAATACAAAAATAATCGTAGTTTAGGATTTCTTTTTTTAGATTAGCATTTAAATTAAGTAAATATGCAAACCATCGAGAGCAGTCAGGGTTCATAATTTGCAATACAATCAGATCAAATGAGGTATACTATTCAATTTTTTATCAAGATAGTTTTACTACTGTTTCTTTTACTTCAAACCGTATATCAGGATACAGAGGCTCAGCGATTGGGGCTTGGTATTAAGGCCGGTATGAACGCTAACAGCCATCTTGAAAATTTCAGATTTGTGGCCGGGGATATTGATCTTAATTTTAACCCTGAATTTACCACAGGATTCAATGCCGGACTGATCTTTCGCCAGGGACTATCTGACAGATTTCGTTTACAAGCCGAGCCTACTATCACGATGCTTGGTGCCAGCTATAATGATTCATTTATTCTCAGAGGGTTTGACTTTGAAACTGAAAGTAAAACTGAACTGCTTTACTTACAGCTTCCGCTGCTTTTGCAAATAACCACCGTTCCAACCGAACAAACCGTATTCGGCCGGCAGCGTTCCGCAACAACCTATCACCTTACCGGCGGAGTGTATGGTGGTTATCTGATTAACGCCAGGTTCTCCGGAACCAACAGAGGCGCCCCGATCGGTATAGAATTTGAAGGAGAGTTCTCAGAGGATGTGAGAGGCCAGTATAAAGAGTTTGA
>PXDG01000184.1 GCA_003565105.1 Parcubacteria group bacterium
GTCAGACTTTGCTACCGATAGAGCGTTTTTCATTATCGACCTCACAAAGACTTCGTACTCAGCATCAGTTTTCTTGTCATTTGTCTTACCTCCATACGTGCCTCTGCCACCAACACCTTTGTCGTAATCAAGGTTGATATTGAATGGCAAATCATCGTTTATGAGGTTGACCTGCTCTCCATTCATAAGCTGTTGAACTGACTTCGGATCGATAGCGTCTGCGCACAGCAGTCTGTGTCTACCAAGCGTAAACAGATCACCGACCTTAATATCTGTCTTTTGAGCTTTTTCTACTTCTTTGTCTTCATTGAACTCATCATCAGTAACCTCAAGATTGTCATCAAAGATGTTACTTAAATCGAGTGAGTCAAATCCGGCAGCGAGGAGCTCGTCAATGTCAAATTCAGAAGCAAGCTTCTCAAAGTCCCATGATGCTCCGCTCCGGTTGGAGGTAAGCAAATAGTCACGGAACTCTTTTTTACTTAAGGTTCTGTTGGGAACTCGTACCTCGATCTCTTCTTCATTTCTGCCGAGAAGTGAGAGAGCTAACACTCTCTGGTTTCCGGCTACTAATGTACCGTCCGTGTTTACACACGGAAGCTCGGCTACATTGAACTTCTTAAGACTTCGCTTAAGACCTTCAAGTTGAACCTCGGACAGTTTGCGAGGATTTTTCTCATACCTGATGAGGTCCTTAACTTTGCGACGTTCTGTACGCCACTCTAGTTTCTTTCTTGCCATGATACTTTGCTGTTACCTAGTAATACAGCACAATAAAAACACCGGTTCCTATAAGAGGGTTTGCCGGTGTTACAACAAAAAAGAGCTATAAATCCAAAGCGAAAACCCCTTTATAGGTTTTTACTTCGGATCTACAGCCCTTGAAATGAGCATGGCCCCACCCGCTGCCGGGGAAATAAATACACAGCTTTGGACTTCCGCTCACCAGTTTCTCTGCAAATCCATTTCGAACAACCCTTCTGCCAGAGTTTTATTGGGCTGGGTTCACTCCCAGAATAACAGCAGGACTATCCTAAATGGTGAATTTCAATGTGCTTACTTCCTATTATCTACATCTTTCTAAAAACCGCAACCGCCCACCTGTGGATAAGACCATCAAAAAAGATATATGTAAATACTGTAAATGCTGTTGGTAACTCAGCTTCGCAAACTACCAATACTAAGCTAGGATGCCAAATAATAGCGTAAATGCTATTATATGATCATTACAATTTAATAGGTAGAGCCTAACCCTTGAGATTTTCTCTCAAGGTATGGCTTAAAAACCCGCTAGAGATCAAAGGACTCCCAGTCAGAGTCACTCTAGCGGGTCATATCTGGAAACGGGTATGGGTTCGGCCGAAAGGTCGGATCGCGATGGCTGGGAGCCTTTTGGTTTTCCAAAGTCTCCCAGTCTTTAAAACCCGCTAGAGTATTATGGCAATAATAATTTCACAGAACGGCAAAAACGCCGTTAAGGTTGATAAGTCTACTTTTGATAAAGAAGACTATCTACAAAAATACATTTACGACAATCCCGAGAGTATACCGCTCTACGATATTAAGGAGGATATTCGTCTTTTAATACTGGCTCGAGAATTTTCCACAAACAGTGGTCCAATTGATGCGATTGGAATTGATAAAGACGGTGAGGTATATATTGTTGAAACTAAACTGTATAAGAATCCAGACAAAAGGACAGTTGTTGCTCAAGCGCTCGACTATGGAGCCGCACTCTGGAAACACTCAGGGGATTTTAATGAGTTCACCTCGATACTAAGCGAACACACTCAGAGAACATTTAACCTGTCTCTGCCTGATAAATTACAGGATTTCTTTGGGCTGGCTGATGACGAAGTGCCGATACTTCTTGATCGAGTAAAGAGCAACTTAGATGATGGTGTACTACGGTTTGTGGTACTTATGGATAAACTCGATCCTCGGCTTAAGGATTTAATCCTTTATGTAAATCAAAACAGTCAGTTCGATATTTATGCCGTGGAACTCGAATACTACAAGCACGATACCTATGAGATTATCATTCCCAAGATCTACGGCTCTGAGGTTAAAAAGGATATTGCTGTAAAAACATCAAGTGGTAGTGCTCGAAGAAAATGGACACAGGAAGAGGTACTGGAAGAAGCTCGAAAAACTCTCGATCAGGATACCTTTAGCGCTTTCAAAAAACTCTTTGATTTTTCAATACAAAATTCTGACAATATCAAACTTGGCACCGGAACAACTAGGGGATCATTTGGACCTGCGTTTACAAAAATATCACCTCGATCAATTTTCACCCTTACAACCGATGGGTCATTCAGCCCCAACTTTGGTTGGCTTAACGATTCTGAAGAAGCAATATTAGTTCGGGATAATTTTTCTAAAGAACTCAATGCTCTAGGGTTCAATTTCACAGAAGAGGATCTAACTAAATTCACAACTCTTTCTCCTGATGAATGGGTTCCTAAGGTTGATGATTTGATCAGTGTTTTGAATAGGGTACTCTTTTCCAAATAAAAGTAGGGGAGTTTCATTCTATATAGTTCTATGCTATACTATATAGCATGAAAAAGGCAGATAGAAATTTAAAGGAGCTTTCTGTAAAGCAACAATTGGGGCTTTATGTAGTTCTTAAGAAGTTTTATCACGAAAAAAACTCTCCTTTTTATTCTTCGGATTTTGCAAAGGAAATGAAGAAGTATCTTCTCATTGAAGATCCTGATGAGTACCGTAAAACCATTGGCGGTATTTTAGGTGCGCTTTCTAAAAACAAGGTGTTACAAAAAGAATCAAGTGACCGAGATCCACTTTGGACCTTAGCCGAGGATATACATTCAAATCCAGATTATTACAGAAATCAACTTCAACATATCCCGCAGGTAAAGATCGTGTGGGAAAAATAATATGGCAAAAGATTACTCACAAATGGATAAAGAAGAATTGCTTGAAGAGATCAAGAAACTCGAATCTCGTAAGTCTTACGGTTTGGTTTGGGAAGATAAACCTGAAGATGTCGTTGAAAAATGTAAAACTCAGGTTCCAATTCTTGACGAAGAAGACGGGCGTCTTGTTGAGAAGGATACAAACAAATCAACGAATTTTTTGATTGAGGGTGATAACTACCATGCCCTTTCTGTATTGAACTATACTCATTCCAAGAAAATAGATGTTATTTACATTGACCCTCCCTACAACACTGGTGCAAAAGATTGGAAGTACAACAATAATTACGTCGATGAAAATGATCAATATCGTCACAGTAAGTGGATTTCAATGATGAACAACAGATTGGTGCTTGCTAAGAAACTGCTAAAAAAAGATGGTGTGCTTATATGCACGATAGATGAAAATGAAAGAGCA
>PXDG01000046.1 GCA_003565105.1 Parcubacteria group bacterium
AAGTCGTATACGTCCTAATGAAATACCTATAGATCCCTTTGATTATATACTAGAGAAAATTCTTGTAGGGCCATTACATAATCATATATTATTTTATGCACCTAATTCCAATTTATTTGACTCCCCATTTTATTCGGATAATTCCACCGAAACACTTTTATGGTGGCTTTACTCTTTTGAAAATAACACATATACACAGCTTAGTAATCAGTTCACTTCAGTAGGTTGGTATTCAGATACCAAAATTATCTATGTCTTCGACGACAGGGAAGTAGCAGTAGCTCCAATTAATGATTTAGGGAATTTCCGAATCCTTACTACAGAAGTTCCTGGATCCGTTGATCCAAGTCAGCGAATAATTGCAAATGAAGACCATCAGCTTATACCTCTCGAAGATGGGTATTTGATAGGAAATCAAGGATCATTTACCTTCCATCGTACTTCGGGTGAAGCTCAAGCCTTACCTTCTCAAGATAGATTTTTGATTCATAGTAGTACTCGTATTGATATTCTGGATTGGAATGGAGAGACTATCACTTCACTGGAGAATCTTCGTCCACTGGCTAAGGCTCTTATGCCCTCGGAGGATAGTCTGATTCTTCTCTTTGAGAGTGGAGAGTTGGTACTATATGCCCTTGATGGGAGTGTTCAAGAAAATGTCCTTTCAAAAGATTTTATTTCTGATGTGTCTTATGCAACTGTTGATGATCCGTCCGAAATAGTCATAGTACAAAGTGGTAATGTTTTCGTGTTTAATGCGGTTCGAAATCAGATTCAGTCTGTCATTCAAGATACTCCTGATTCACCCATTGAAATTTCCACAGATGCTCCGAGACTTCAACGAATAGGTGCTGAATCATTTTCTTCGATAGGACTCTTTGTTATTGGAGTGTTTCTGATAATATCGATGATTCTTGGCTTGTTCTTATGGAAAAAACGAAAAAGTACCAACTAGAGAAAAATATCATTCTATGGTAGAATTTATTAAAGTATAAAGTATAAAGTATAAAGTATAAAACCTATGGATCTCAAAACCAAACTTATCACTCTCGATATCACCCTTATGTTAGTCTGGGTATTCACCGCCTCAGCCACAGATAGCCAAGCACTGAACTTTGATAATACTCTGAATTCCCCCAATTCTCCAGAGATTGACCCTCAATTATTATCCTATGATACAGAACCTGATCATTTTGCGAATAGCTGTTGTTGTGGGGACTGCGCAGCCCAATTAGTAGATCAGTTATAAGACTCTTTAGACATTTGATAGATCTTTTTTAATGTTACTGTATCAAAATTATACTCAACAAAGGTAATTATACCTCATGCAAAGATACTTTCGCTATATCTTCATTGCCTTTCTCATCATTATATCTACATTAGGGTATACCTCTTTCGAAGTGTCTGCATACGGTCCTCGTCCGTCTCGGTACAGTGACTTAAGTGAAGGACATAAAGAACTCCTCGCTGAAGTCGCACGGGAGCGTGGTTATGTTGGATACAAAGATGCAGGAGGGCTCAATCCAGAGGCAAAAAAAGCTTTCGATGAAATGGCTTCTGCAGCTGCAGCAGAAGGGCTGAATCTCAAAGTAGTCTCAGGGTACCGAAGTTATGATAGCCAAATTCAGACTTTTTTTAACTCTGGAACTGTTACGAATCCTATCCAAAAAGTGTATGGTGAAAGTATGACAGACTCTCAACGAGCAGAAGTTTTGAGAGCCTACATCGCGAGGGGAGAAGCTTCTGCGCCGCCAGGGTATAGTGAGCATCACACAGGGTTAGCAATTGATATTAACAGTGTTCAACAAAGTTTTGAGAATACTCCAGAGTTTGCTTGGTTACAAGATAATGCAGGAGAGTATGGCTTTGAGCTTTCTTACCCTGAAGGAAGTACTGCAGGAGCAGGCTATGAACCGTGGCACTGGCGATATATTGGAGGAGTCTCTCTCTCTGAATTTGAAACTGACCCTCAAGAAGAATCTAGTGCAGCTGAAAGTTCAACCACACCTAATCAAAAGGTTACTCTCAAAGGAGCTAATGAATCTCAAGTAAGCTATGATTCATTTACTAATTTTCCTGGATTAGGACGTATTAGTAATCTGTGTCAACTAACGCAATCACTATGGTATCTTGGATTCATTGTCTTATTTTTGGCAGTGATTGGATCTATCCTCTATGGAGGATTTATGTATACCTCCGCGGGAGTCAATGCCGCTCAAGTCAATCAAGCTAAGGGAGTCATTCAAAATGCCTTTATTGGCCTAGTGCTAGGACTGTCGGTATTTATCATTCTTCAAACCATTGATCCTAATTTTTTAACGGGGAATTGTGAAATAGCTTCTATTGATTCATTTAGTTATGGAGGAGTTAATTTAGGTAGCGATGGAAGTTTTGTTGGAGGAGAGAGTGTTGCTGGGAATCCTGCTTGTGAAGGATGTGTTTCAGTAAAAGAAGCTGGAGGAACAGTTGCTAATTGGAGCGGTATTACAGGCCCAGGGAGAACTGATAAAGCCATGCCACAAGTGGTGAATGCATATCTTCAAGTAGAGCGACAGATGAAAAGTAAACATAATATTGACATTATGCTTACTTCCGCTTATTCTGCTGCTAGTGTCGGAAATCATAGCCCGAATAGTATGCATTATCAAGGCTTAGCAGTAGATATGCAATCGGTTTCAGGTCAATATCGCAATCGTCAAACACTCAACTTAATTGCTGAAGAGTGTCGTCAGGCTGGATTTACATTTGTTCTTGTAGAAAGTGCACACACACATTGTGACATGAGATGATTCGTGTAAATATCAAAATATATCTCTATAACTATTCTTATTCTCATCACTCTCTTCACTTTTTCTTTTTCCACGATGTCTTCGTCCTATACAATCTCTTGACAACTCTAGCAGCTTTTGGTAACATTGTTAATGTAAGTATGCAGTGCGGGTATCGTATAAGGGCTTATTATCTCTGCCTTCCAAGCAGATGATGAGGGTTCGAATCCCTCTACCCGCTCAGCGACTAAAAGCCATATATTTCCTCACCGAAGTGTATGGCTTTTGAGTTTATAGGGGGGAGTCGTACTCAATATATACGGCTTTGTAGGGGAGATCCCCTCCTCGCCATTGCTCGCTGTCTGAGGGATAGTGGCGACACGGAGGTCGCCGCTACGAATAGACTCTGTCAAACCAACCAAAAAAGCCCCCGAAGGGGCAGGTTGTGGGAATAACAAGGCTCGAACTTGTGACCTCGTCCACGTCAAGGACGCGCTCTAGCCAACTGAGCTATATTCCCATAGAAATAAGTATACCAGAAAAAGAGTGGGTTTGTAAATATCT
>PXDG01000134.1 GCA_003565105.1 Parcubacteria group bacterium
ATGCCGAGAGGAGGTCAACTATTAATAGTTTGTCTGATGCACTCAATCAATATCTGATTGATGAAGGAAGATATCCAGATGGGATCCCTACTGCTTACCAAGAAATTCGTGCTGTTAGTACTGGCTCAGGATGTTTAGATCTCTGACACCAACTTACATAGCTTCAATTCCTGTAGATGCTAATGCTTCTGGCGAGGGGAGTGGTTTTGAAGTAGCTCTGAATCCAGACACTTCTACTATATCGATTTACTCTCCCTACATTGATGATTAGGTAATGTCTCAACCTTCTGTCATTCAAGATGAGAGTCTCGCACTTTGGTTAGATGCAGCACAGTCAGAGTCATATTCGGGGACTGGGGCAACCTGGTTTGATCTTTCAGGGAATGATAATCACGCTATTCTAGGGGGGAACACTTCAGCAGTTGCCTTTAATCCAGATGGATACTTTGAACATAGGCCAAATCCAGAAACTTGGACAAATGGTGGATTTTGGCACATTCCCCATTCACCAAGCTTGAATCCGAATGGTGGATTTTGGACAGTATGTGGATCTTTTACCCATCCTCTTCCTCAAAGTCATAATGGGGGAGGCTGGTTTGGGAAGCGACAGTTGGGTATCAATATTGAGACTATTAATTGGGGAGGTCATCGGGTACGAACAAATATTGGTGCATATACTACAACTTGGGATACTGCTCTACCTTTCTCCGATGATTTTGTGTATTTTTGTGTTAGCTTTGAACAGTCAACGGGTATGTATGGATCAAACCCTGGCTCACTTCGTACCTACTTAAACGATAATCTTGTATCTGCAGTCAGTGCCACTCCACAGGTAGATATGGGCGATCCAATACGGTTAGCTCGTCGTATAGGGCATTTGCAACACTATATGTATGCAGATATTGCCAATTATCAGTATTATACTCGAACTCTTTCTGATGATGAAATAGGTCAACTATATTCTGCTCATCGATCACTCTTTGATTCACGATAATTTGATATGATATAATTGATAGTATCGTTACAAAATAATGCAATAGATATGAATATTACGGTTGTCGGAACAGGATATGTTGGATTAGTGCAGGGAGCCTGCCTGTCTGATTTAGGAAATACGGTCTACTGTGTAGACAATAATCAGGCTAAGATTGATATGCTCAAACGCGGACAGATACCGATCTATGAGCCTGGTCTTGAGAAAGTGGTGGAGAAGAATATGGCTAAGGGAAATCTCAAGGTTACTACGGATTTGTCATTGGCTATCCAAGAAGCGGAGATGATCTTTATCGCTGTAGGGACTCCTCCGCAAGAGGATGGAAATGCTGATTTACAATATGTGAAAGCAGTAGCTACAGAAATCGGAAAAGCACTCAATCACTATGTGATTGTTGTCAATAAAAGCACAGTTCCTGTCGGGACAGGTGATATGGTTCGCGATTTGATTGCGGCAGAATATGAGGGTGATTTTGAAATGTGTTCTAATCCAGAGTTTCTTAAAGAAGGTTCTGCTTTAGAAGATTTTATGAAGCCAGATAGGGTTGTTGTAGGCTTAGATACTCAAGATCCGAAGCCTCGTAAAATGATGGCACAGTTATATGCCCCTCTCAAGGCACCGATATTTTTTACCGACATTAAGACCGCAGAATTAACAAAATATGCGGCAAATACATTTTTAGCGATGCAGATATCGTTTATTAATTCTTTATCTGATTTTGCAGAAAAGACAGGAGCCAATATTGTTGATGTAGCTGCGGGTATGAAGTTGGATAAGCGTATCGGAGAAAGAGCTTTTCTTTCTGCTGGGATTGGTTATGGAGGATCCTGTTTTCCAAAAGATGTGGAAGCATTGATTGCGATGACACAGCGTTATGATGCTCGCTCTGAGTTATTAGAGCAAATCAAAGTGGTCAATCAACAGCAACGACACTATACCGTGAATAAAATCGAATCTATGGTAGGAGGAACGGTGATAGATAAGACTATTGCTATTTGGGGCCTTTCTTTTAAGCCGAATACCGATGATATTCGCGAGTCTCCCGCAATTGATATTGCTCATATTTTGATCGATAGAGGGGCAGAGATACGAGCATACGATCCTATCGCAGGAGAAAATGCTATACAGGTATTACCCCAAGGCAGTGTTGTAAATGATAAGTATACGGCCCTTCAAGAGGCTGATATAATTCTGCTCGCTACTGATTGGGAAGAATTTAAAGATATTGATTGGAAACGAGCCAAAAAGGTTATGAAAACGGCGAAACTTGTTGATGGGCGTAACTTATATCATCGCCAAGACGTAGTTGATGCTGGATTTGAGTATGATGGGATTGGTGTCTAAAATAATACAAAGGTAATACAAAGCATATGAAAATCTTAGTAACAGGAGGGGCTGGATTCATCGGATCACACGTAGTGGATTCATTACTATCAGAAGGACACGATGTGGTAGTGGTTGATGATCTGTCTTCTGGGAGAAAAGACAATTGTCCCGTAACGGTAAGTTTGTATGAAGGGGATATTCGAAATGAGATGTTTATGAGAACGGTCTTTGAGGAAGAAAATCCTGAAATAATTTTTCATTTTGCAGCTCAACTATCGGTACGAAATTCTGTTGAAGATCCGCTTTTTGATGCAGACGTGAATATTATGTCTTTTATTTATCTTTTGAATCTTGCTCGAGATTTTAAGGTTTCAAAGATTATCTTTGCTTCATCTGCAGGTACTGTTTACGGTGATAAAGATCTTCTTCCTGTAGATGAGTCTGCTGAAACTCTACCAGAGTGTCCATATGGTATTTCTAAATTAACTATGGAAAAATATGCTTATTTTTATCAAATAGCCTATGGATTAAATTATACTGCTCTTCGGTTTTCGAATGTTTATGGACCACGTCAAAATCCTCATGGAGAAGCGGGGGTAATTGGAATATTTACGCAAAGAATGTTGGCGGAAGAAGACTGCTTTATTAATGGTGATGGGTTAACTACTCGAGACTTTATTTATATTTCTGATGTGGTAAACGCTTGTATGATCAGTATGAAAACGGATATTGTGGGAGAGTACAATATTTCTCGTGGTGAGCAAACCAATATCCTTACTATTGGGAGGTATCTTAAAGAATATATAGGGTATTCGAAAAAGATTAAACATCGGCAGGCACAACCTGGAGAACAACGCTTTGGAGAGTATAGTTCTCAACTCTTTCAACAAAGAACGGGATGGAGTCCAGAAATTTCTATAGAATTAGGCTTACAAAAAACGGTTAAATCATTTAAAAATAGAGAATAACATATCAATACAATTTATGAAACATTCAATACTCATCTGTGCTGGGAGTTTGAGAAAAGACTCATATAATAAAAATTTGGCAAAACATAGCCAACGAATACTTGAAGATATGGGGTACCAAACAACATATCTTGATCTCTCAGAATATACTATCCCACTCTACAATCAGGATCTTGAACAAGATGGAATTCCTTCAGATGTAACTAAATTACAACTTCTTTGGTCTCAACACTCACGATACATTATAGCTTCTCCAGAGTATAATGGTTCTATATCTGGAGTACTCAAAAATGTGATAGATTGGATGTCACGCCCCAATCCCGCTCTACCACAAGGTGCCTCGTGTTTTAAAGGAAAGCTTGCAGGGATTATGGCTACTTCTCCAGGGAGATTAGGAGGTCTTCGAGGGCTTCGTCATGTACGAGAAATTTTAAGTACCTTGGGTACCATTGTCTTACCAGGGGATAGAGCCTTTGGTTCAGCTTCTCAGATTCTTCCTGTGGATGGCGATATAGATCCAGTGACAGAAGAGACTCTGCGAAATCTTCTCTTAGAGTGGACGGATAGTATGCAAAAATGGTATCTATAAACTTTCTATATAATAACGCTAACAAAGGTTGTGTGAATTAGCCTCTTTTGGAGGAGGTGTCGCTGAAGGCAACGGAGGAGGGGTATAAACTGTATATAATTAACGTATTTCACACACTCTTTTGCATTTTCTATGCTGATGGTATATAATATATCAATCATTATTTACTATTATCTTATGATTCGTCCCATTGAGGTCGGTACTGCTAATACAGTACTACGGACTCCATCAACTCCAATCACAGAAATAACTCGGGATGTACGAAAGTTAGCCCGAGATATGAAGGCTACCATTGGGCCAGCGAATGGTATGGGACTTGCTGCTCCTCAAGTCGGGATTAATATTCGGATGATTTTGATTACTATTCCTGAAGAACATTATAAAGAAACAGGATGTGATTTGGCTACGTTAGGTGAACATCTTATTTTGATTAATCCAGAAATTATCACGGTGAGTACAGAACAATGTCTTTTTGAAGAAGGGTGCCTTTCTTTACCAGAATTTTATGCTGAGGTGTCTCGTCCTTGTAAATTGACTTTTCGGGCTCTTACAGAAAAAGGTGAGAAAATAGAAGCAGAGGCTGAAGGTATTTTCGCTCGAATTATTCAGCACGAAATTGATCATTTGGATGGAGTGTTGTTTGAAGATTATGTTACCGAACGAAAGAAAAAAGAAGGTCATAAAATCTATATCTAATCTATGAAACTTGGTTTTTTTGGTACTCCCGCTTTTGCTGCTGATATTGCAGAAGCTCTTGTTCTGAAAGATATTGAAATTGTGGGATGTGTGAGTGCTCCTGATGCTCGCGTAGGACGGAAACAACTTCAGACTCCCAGTCAGGTGTCTCTATGGGCTGAAAATCATAATATCCCTGTGTTAAAGCCACTGTCTGTACAGGATGGAGACTTTCAAGAAGCTTTATTATCCTGGCATTCTGATGCTTGGCTTGTAGTTGCTTACGGAAAAATATTACCGCAATCATTTTTGAATCTTATGCCAGGTAAAGTTATTAATATTCATCCTTCAGTACTTCCTGAATATCGAGGCCCTGCTCCGATGCAAGCTGCTCTTCGAAATGGAGATACTCGTACAGGAACTACTTTGATGGTGATGGATCGGAAGATGGATCATGGGCCAATTATTGCTCAGGTCGAGACTCCATTATTGTCAGAAGAAACGTATCCAGAATTGGAAAAACGAATGGTAGATCTTTGTGCAGGGTTAGTTAGAGATCATCTCCCAACATATCTCTCTGGTAATCTGCAGGCTATACCTCAGAATCATGAACAAGCCACGTACGTATCATTATTACACAAAGTTGATGGTCACATTGACTGGAATGAATCAGCGAAGAATATCTATAACCAATTCCGCGCTTATACACCCTGGCCTGGCACGTTTATCTATTCTGATACTACTAAAATAGATCTTATGTTGGAGGGATACGAATCAGAGAGTCAACTTAGATTAGCTGAATGGATGATCGCAGGAGAGGTAATGTACATTGGTACTGGACAAGGGCAGATTATTGTGAGTAAGGTGAAGCAAGCTGGTAAACCCTGGTGGAATATCTCTCAAGTGAAGCAAGCTTGGGGAAATAACGGGCAATTTACTCTGTAGCGAGACCACACTGTCACAATTTTTTCACTGATTTAGAGATGATTCATAAAGAGTGTAATGGGTAGCTATTACACTTTTTACACCAAATATATATCTTACACTAGGTTTGGAGGATTAATCTCTACATCCTGTCCATGTCCTAAGACTGGGGTGACTTTGCGTTTGATTGCCACAGCTTCGGTATCTGTAGCTTTGATAATTAAGGTGAATACACTTTGTCCTTTTCCTCGTGGTCGGTAGGATTCTAATGGTCCAAGTGCTTTGATACCAATAGCTCGGAGAGCTTGTTTTGTTTTTTTTGCTTGGTGAAGAGCTTTGGTTCTCATACCGTGAGCTGAATGAATAGCAATAATTTGATAATACGGTGGGTAGTGATAGGTGTTTCGCTGAGCTTGTTCTTCGGTTAGAATCTGACGAATAGATCCATGAGCGATTCTGTGAAGCATGGGAGGAGTGGATTGCTCATCAGGATTCCATTCCTGAAAACTTTGAATAATGGTATGTTCTGAACTCATAAATCCTGCTCCTAAGGTATGGATGGCTTTTTCTAAGGAAAGATAGTCAGGTATACCTAATAAAGCTTCAGCAGAGGGTATTATGAGGTTGAATTGGGTTGGTTGAAGATGGGGAAGGAATTTGTAGATCATACTTGTAGCCAAAAGTACTTGGGTGTTTCCATTGAGTACTTCTTCAATTCTCTGTTCTTGATCCTCCTGGGTGTTACTATGATCCCCAGAAAGCATATCAAGAGATATATGAGGAAAGATGGCTTGTATGATACGGGCCAGTTTTTCAATACCAAGTCCTCCACGTCGTAAATTGTCTGAACCACATTTTGGACAAGTATGAAGCATTTTAAACCATTTATGAGATTTGTGAGATACGAGTACATGGGTGTCTCGATATCCTTGAGGAATGGATTGTAGAGTATCTACTCGATGTTCGACGAGAAGACTTCCACTATAAGGATCTCTGAGATGATGGCCACAGTCATCACAGGCGATATAGGTCGATTCTCCTCGTCTATTTACAAAGATTATTGTAGGTTTTTGTTCGGCGAGAGCTGTTTTAATCGATTGAATGACTGGCTCAGAAACAGATCCTTCCAATCCAGATCGGTACTGATCCATCATTGAAACTATTTGGATATTTTCTGGAGACCATTGCGGGAAGAGTTCTTCAGGGATGGATATCGAATGATTTTGGAGTGTATGGATAAGTCTAATACTCGGAAGGAGCGATGCATATATGCACGGGGCTTGATGTAGTGCTGCGAGCTGGTAGGCTATGTCTATAGCGTTATATTTTGGCTTCATTTCTGAAGAAGCGTGATTTTCAGCGGTAGCATCTTCAATAATGAGGAGCCCGAGATGATAATAGGGAAAAAATAAGCCATTACGAGTGGTGATAATCAATCGAGATTGTCCAGCCTTGATTTGCATCCATAATTCACGATATCTTTTGGTCGTCAAATCTCCTGAAATACTTACTGGATTATATTCAGCAAGATCTTTAGTGAGTCGAGCGAGTGAGTGCTTGTCGGGACAGAGAATTAGAATTTGTTGCTCAAGAGGCGTTTTTTGAATGAGCGATTTATAGTGCTTAAGTCGTGTGGATGCATCTCCGAGAAAGGCTCTGGGATAGGATTGGGGTGGTAAATCGGGCGAGGGAGGTGTCTCGATAGTGAGGACTTTGGGATAGCGTTTCACTACTTTGGTCAGGCGAGGAATAAATAGTTTGAGAATAACTCCGAGAGAAAAAGCATAAAATTCAGACATCCACTGAGCTAAGGAGATTTGCTTTTGTGTTAGTAATGGAGTCGTTGACAAAATTGAATCAATAGATTTTATAGTATAGGATTGTTTATTGAGATCTCGCTCTTTATCTTTTGTTAATATTTGACAAAAGATAAGAATACCCGTAATATTACGAGTATGGACATTAACAATAACCGCTGTTCCCGGCTCAAGTGGCTCGGTTGATTGGTAGGTGAGTGTTTGTCCCAATGCACCTGGTAATTTGGTCAATGGAACGACTTGCAATATATACATAACTGTATTATAATCCATAAACAGTAAATCGTGAAGGAAAATAGAATAGAAAGACTATTTTTTAAATAGCATACTAGCCTGGATCAATGTATCCAGCTTTCCTGTGTTATGAGCGATTTATTATTAATTAATATTGATCTATGAAGAAGTATCAAATGACCAAAGATGGTCTACTTAAAGCTCAAAAAGAACTTGAGTCTCTTAACATTCGTCGAAACGAAATTATTGAGAATATCAAGACAGCAAAAGAACAAGGGGATTTGAAAGAAAATGCCGAGTATCATGAGGCTAAAAATGATATGGCTCTGAACGAAGGTCGGATTTTAGAATTAGAAGATCTCATTCGAAATGCTGAAGTAGTGAATCACACTCGAACAGATTTCGTTGGAGTTGGATCTCAGATTAAAGTCAAAGGAACTAATGGAGAACGTGAATTTACTATTGTAGGTGCTTCAGAAGCAAATCCTATGGAAGGGAAAATTTCAGATGAATCTCCACTGGGAAGTTCCTTTATGAATCGAAAAGCAGGAGAAGAGGTTGAAGTTGTCACTCCTGCAGGAACGCAAACGTACACAATTTTAGAAATTATCGCCTAATTTTTTTGGACAGTTCGCCTTATACGCGGACTTTCTTTTTTGCTTCTTCATAGATAATTTCTTCCCTCAAATCGCTTCTTATGATACAATAATTGCAAGTTAAAATATTCATATGAAGCGATTTTTTGTTACTACGCCTATTTATTATCTAAATGGGGCACCTCATTTGGGGCACTATTATTCTACAACTATTGCTGATATCTTGGCTCGTTATCATCGGAAAAATGGGGCAGGAGCTTTTTTCTTGACAGGTACAGATGAACACGGGCAAAAAGTTGCCGAAAAAGCTTCCCTTGTAGGTCTTTCTCCTCAAGCTTTTACGGATGAACTATCCACTGAGTGGAAATCGACTTGGCAGAATTTAGATATATCCTACGATCACTTCATTCGAACCACTGACGATTATCACACTGCTTTTGCTCAGGAAGTGATTCATCGTTTGCGAGAAAATGGAGCAATTTATGAAAAAGAGTACGATGCTCTGTATTGTGTTGGGTCTGAGTCTTTTGTATCAAAGTCCGAACTAAGAGAAGGCGGATTATGTCCCGATCACGATGAAGAACCTCAGATAGTAAATGAAAAGAACTGGTTCTTTAAACTGACTGATTATAAGGATCAAGTCCGACGACTGATAGAGACTGATGTTCTAGAAATTAAACCACAGTCTCGTAAAAACGAGGTTCTGGAAATGCTTCGATCTCCTGATATTCAAGATTTTTCCGTTACTCGAGAACGTGTCACTTGGGGGATCCCTGTACCTTTTGATGAAAATCAAACGATATATGTCTGGATTGATGCGCTATTTAATTATATGTCTGCTTTGATTCATAGTCAGGGCATTGAGACATCAGAAAGAGATATTCAGGATATTATCAAGGATATTACTGACATTTGGGCTCCCGATGTTCAGATTCTTGGCAAAGATATTGTCAAGTTTCATGCTATTTATTGGCCTGCTTTTCTTCTTGCCCTTGGTCTCAACGAAACGCAACTGCCCAAGAAACTTCTTGTACATGGATTTTTTGTCTCAGGTGGACGTAAAATGAGTAAATCCTTAGGAAATATCGTTACTCCACAAAGTGTATCAGCGGAATATGATCAAATTATCGGTGCGTCTCGTGGTAATGATGTTTTGAGATATTATGTTGTTATAGAAATGATGATCGGTAATGATGGAGATGTTACGCCTGAGCGGATTCAAGAAGTATATCAATCGGATCTTGTGAACAAGATAGGCAATACCTATCAGAGAGTTCTGGGAATGGCTCGTAAATACGACCTTCTTACTACTCGCATGGCGCCAGAAAAACAGGAGAAGTTAGCACAGGCCATTCAGCACAAATCCCAAGCCTATATGAATCAGCAGGATTTATATGGATACGTTCATTACTGTTTGGACTTGACTGGAGAAATTGGCAGAGGTATTGAGTTAGTAAAACCATGGGAATTGGCAAAAAATGGTCAAGATGATGAGTTGAAATACCACTTATCAAAGTGGTTGACTGCCTTAGAAATCATTGCTGATCTCTGGGAACCTATTATGCCAGCAAGTGCTATTGAAATGAAAAGTCTGCTGGCTGGAAATCAAGGAATGTTGTTTCCCCGGATATCTTAATTAAAGCTTTCTCAAATGATCAAAAATCTGATACAATACATATAAAGATACAAATTTGACGTGCCAATGTTATGAATGACGTGTTAGGACTTTTTCTGCCGAATGAAATATTAGTATTAATTGGCTTTATATTTGAATACTGGTGGATTTGGCTTCCTCCATTTGCTTGGACATTTTTTAAGCAAATGTATACAGATTATGCTGTGGGAAACTTTAAACGCACTAATTGGGACTTTGTATTATTGGAAGTGATTTTAGAAAGTGGGGAAGCAAAGACTCCGAGGTCAATGGAAAAGGTGATTACTACTTTACATGGAGGTCGCACTAGTTGGGGGTGGTGGGATAAAAATATTAAAGGAGCTCGACAAGATATGTTTAGTCTTGAGATTATTTCAATTGAAGGAGAAATTCATTATTTGATTCGAACTCTTACAAAATATAAAAAACTTGTTGAAGGAGCTGTTTATGGGGCTTTTCCAGATGTTGAAATTCAAGAAGTAGAAGATTATGTTAACAATATTGATAGGAGTAAATTAGAAATAGATTATGATGTCTTTGGCTCAGATATTGGACTAGCAAAACCCGATGGATACCCCATTCGTACCTATTTAGAATTTTTAGATGATGATAAAGACATTAAGATCAACGATCCAATGTCTCAGGTACTTGAAGTGATGGCTTCTCTCGAAAGAGGTGAACAACTGTGGATGCAGATTCCTATCGAATCTCTTGACGATGATTGGACCAAAAAAGGAGCCAAGGAAATTGAAAAATTGACAGGACAAGCTTTTTCTGACAGCCGAACTTTTTTAGAAAAATATATTGCTCCAGTTATTGAAATTATTAGCTTTGGTTTGGTTCCAGCTCCTAAGGCCCCTGAAAAGCCAGAACAAAAATTTGGAATTGCACAGAATCTTACTCCTGGAAAAGCAGAGGCAATTAAAGCTATTGAGCACAATATTACTAAACCAGGATTTAGATGTACGTTGCGATTTGTCTATATTGCCCAAAAAGCAACCTATGGTGCAGCATCGCCAAAAGCCTTTATGGGGGCTCTCAAGCAGTTTAATGATTCAACTTTAAATTCATTCAAGGTTGATGGAGGGACAATTACCTCAGTAGAAGATATTTTTGGGAGAACTAAGAAAGATAAAGAGCGTTTACGAAAAAATTTGCTGTTAGATAATTATGCAAAACGCAAAGTAAAAGGAGCTAAATTCACCTTTAATACAGAAGAGCTTACAACCATTTATCATTTCCCAAGTAGCTCAGTTACGACTAGTACTCTGAAACGTGTTCGTTCTAAGAAAGCTAGTGCTCCCGCAAGTCTCCCTGTCGTTGACGAAATTTAACAAAAGAACTTATGCCACGAAATAAAGATATAACTCTCATTGCAAAAACAAACTTCCACGGTCAAGGACGCCTCTTTGGGATTAAGACTGATGATAGACGTCGTCATATGCATGTCATTGGAAAGACAGGTATGGGAAAGACTTCTCTTTTGCTCAATATGGCCGTATCTGATATCCGCAATGGAAACGGAATGGCCTTTGTTGATCCCCATGGAGATGTCGCCGAAGATTTATTGAATTACATTCCTCCGGAGCGAATGAAAGATGTCATTTACTTTAACCCACAAGATCTTGATTTCCCCCTAGCCTTTAATGTTTTAGGTGATGTTCCACGGAACCAACGTCATATTGTAGCTGATGGATTGGTAGGGGTGTTTAAGAAAATTTGGGCTGACTCTTGGGGACCTCGTTTAGAATATATTTTACGAAACGCTATCTTGACCCTACTTGAGAGTGAAGATAGTACATTGCTAGATATTATGAGAATCTTGGTAGATAAAGATTTTCGAGCTCATATTGTGTATAACTCCGAAGACCCAATGCTCAAATCTTTCTGGCTCAATGAGTTCGAAGGCTATGGTGATAAAATGCAGGCCGAAGCTATTGCTCCGATTCAGAACAAGGTTGGGCAATTCACTTCATCTCCACTTATCCGTAATATTATCGGCCAAAAGAAGTCTAGCTTTAATATCCGTGAGTTAATGGACACAAGAAAGATATTGTTGATGAACCTCTCTAAAGGCGCTATTGGAGAAGGAGGAGCTCAGCTACTGGGGGCAATGATGGTAACCAAAATGCAGTTAGCAGCTATGAGTCGAGTAGATATTCCTCAAGAGCAAAGACAAGACTTTTTTGTCTATATTGATGAGTTTCAAAACTTCTCAACTGATTCGTTTGCTGAGATTCTCTCTGAGGCCCGAAAATATCGCTTGAGCCTTATTCTTGCTCATCAATATATCGAGCAACTTTCCGATGAAGTTAAAGCTGCCGTATTTGGAAACGTTGGAACGACAATAGTATTTCGAATTGGTGCTGCTGATGCCGAAGAGTTTGAGAAGGAATTTGCTCCATTGCTTACTGTAGAGGACTTTGTAAATCTACCAAAGTGGAAAATTTATCTCAAATTGATGATTGATGGAGTTACTTCAGAACCCTTTAGTGCTGATACGCTTCCAGATCCACCCAAGGAAGAAGTATCTTTGGCGGACCAGATTATTGAGTTATCTCGCAAACAGTACGGGAACCCTACTGAACAGTTTGCAGGAAAGCAACCAGATGACTCGGGAGAAAAGAAATCTATTCATATGAATTCTGGAGAGTCTCAAAAATTACAGGCATCTTCAAATGACCGCCCAAAGTTTTCTGATAGAAAGAGTAGTCAAGATCAGAATCGACAGGATCCAAAACTGAACAAACAGAATCAACAAAATCGAAACACAGGTCTAAAATTTTCAGAAAGAACAGGAAAAAAACAGGATACTTCTCCGAAAAATACCTCTCAATCTTATACTCAATCAAAGCCTGTATCTCAAGAAAAAATAGGTGTAACTCAATTAAATTCGCAACCTAGAGAACAGTTCCATACGAGTAACAAAAATCAGTCGTCATCTCCAAGGAATTCTAATCAATCTTCAGAATATCAAGATAGTGCTACATCAATCAGTACTACTCGAACGAATCAAGAATCCCCAAAAGAGCCAGTTGTCAATGATTCACATCTCCAATCACAATCGACATCGTCACCTCAATCACGACCAGAAAGGGAGTCTGTTGTACAGGCAGCTCCAAAAAAAGATTCTCCTCTGTCAGATGCAAAAAAGAATGTATTCCACGAGATACCAACATCTCAAGAATCAGAAAAAACAGGTACTCCTAAGAATACTTCTCCGCAGAAAACTCCATCAAAGCCAGTGGATATATCAACTACCTCTGAAACTTCATCGAATAACCCATTAGTTACTGAGTCTGAAGTATTATTGAAACCACGTACCACAGTCTCGATTGACCATCAAGGAGAGCCTGTATCTCAGTCGAGTACTGATGAGTATTTAAAGAAAGAAGATGTACCGCCTGTACTAACAGATCTACCTTTGAATCCAATTCTTGCCAAAAAACTCAAGGAAATCTACTCTAAATCTAGCTCTCCATTCGGAGGAGATGAATATTTCATCAAGGCCAAGGTGATGAAGCAAAAATATGAAGTTGAACAGGAATCAAAACTTCCTCTTACTGAATTCTATGATGAGATTCTTGGTGAGTTAGCCGATAAGTTGATGAAGCCAAACCCAGAGTCTATTGAAAAGCAAGAACAAGTGAGAGAAATGCTCAAAAAGAAAAAGTAGAACTCTTAGTGCTTCCCATGTACACTATTTAAAGATATCAAGTTGTCGCACAAATCAAATTTCTTCTTGACTTTGCAACGGATGTTGCGGGAAAGAAAAATTTAGGTTTGTGACAGACACCTTGATTATCCTCTTAATAAGAAAAACTCACCTTATTTTCCAATAATGGTGAGTTTTTCTTCGGCTCGAGTAATTGCTGTGTAGAGCCACCTTTTCCACATATCATTATCCATTGAATGAAATCGCTCCTCAAAGAGTAAGACTTCCTTGGCTTGAGATCCCTGAGCTTTATGCACGGTCATAGCATAACCAAAATCAAAGAGATCACCTGTTCCATCTAATTGTAAAAACTCTTCGTAAGGGAGGGTCTTTTCGGTGTTAAATTGTCCTTTATAGATAAGTCCTAGATAGGGCATAGGACGATCAGGGAATTGTACCTGAGCCTGATACCAGAGAGCATCAAAGGAGACAATCTCGGTCAGAGTTCCCGTCATACCGTTAAAGATACCTTCGTCGTGGTTATTTTTGAGACAAATGACTTGATCTCCACATTCAGGAAGGGATGCATCTTTCCGTAAGAGTTTTTTGGTAGCTTGATTCAATCGAACGCGGGTTTTGTTGTATCCACAGACAATTAGCATATCTTCATTAAATCTTTTGAGTGTTTCAGTCACTGCTTTACGAGATTCAAGAGTTCCTTTTTGAATTTTACGTACAGATGGAGAAAATGGTTCTACAGGAATACGCCCCTCTGTACGAGCCAAAAAAGATAGGTGAATAATCGGATTGTCTTCTGCCTGTCGATGAATATGCTCCAATCGTTCCGTTGGATGTTGCATTAACGAGAATGAGTCATCAATGGGAGGAAGTTGTCCGTGATCACCTACA
>PXDG01000145.1 GCA_003565105.1 Parcubacteria group bacterium
AAAATATATTCTCCACTATTCACCACTTTCCCCCACATATATCCATTATAGAATCATACTGCCCCACTGTCAAGAAAAAATCCCCACATATCAGGGGATTCAAGAGAAGTTCTTCAAATGTGTATTCAAATAAAAAGACGCCCGTACCGTACGGGCATCAATTTTTACTTAGAAATTGTACGATATTATGAGAACAACGAGGGTTGTCTCAATAATATGGGACAATATTCTGAGTAAAAATGAATATGATTGTGTTACTGACTCCCAGGAGGACGAGTCTTGGATCGACTGTTCCAGCTTAAAGAGAATTGAATATTATCAAATTCAGTCTTTATTAAGTGTTGAAAAGTCAAATTTTGCATCATCATAATATCCTCAATCACAACGTCAAAGGCACTTTTATCGCACCTTTGATAACCATAGTATACCAGAAAGTTGGGCAAAATTGCAAATCTTACTATTCGCTCAATTATTCAGCTTTCTTCTTGGTACTAGCTTTTTTCTTTGGAGCTGCTTTTGCAGTAGTTTTTTTCTTCGCAGGAGTCTTTTTTGAGGCAGGCTTCTTCGTTGGAGCCTTTTTAGCAGCAGCTTTTTTAGCGGGATATTTTTTTGGCTTCGCTCCTTCTATATAGTCACAATCTGGGTATCGATTACAGGCTTTAAATTTAGTACCACGTTTTTTTGCTTTTTTCCAGACTAACTCTCCTATATTACATTTCGGACACGTTTCTCCTGTTTTATCCTCAATTTTTTTAATATGTTTACATTCAGGATAGTTTGAACAACCTAAAAATGGACCAAAGCGACCGCGCTTTACTTGCATAATTCCATCAGCACATTCGGTACACTTCTCGCCTCCTACTTCAGCTTCAAATTTTTTCTCTTCTTCGGTTTTATCAGTAAATTTACAATCAGGATAATTGGTACAGGCAATAAATTTACCATACCGACTTCGCTTATATTCCAAATCATGCCCACACTCTGGACATTTCCGATCAGGGATGATTTCTTGATACTTACCTACTTCTTTATCCTTTGTGGTTACCGTCTCAATAAATGGATTATAAAACTCAGCTAACATTTGTTGATATGTTTCATCCCCTTTGGCCACGTGATCAAATTGTTGCTCTACCTTAGCAGTAAAGTCAATATCTACAATATTAGGGAAATGAGCTACTAGCATATCATTAACAATCACCCCAATTTCGGTAGGGAAAAATCGTCGATCATCATTTTTATCCACATACTTTCGTGCTTGGATCGTAGAGATAATCGAAGCGTAAGTAGATGGCCGTCCTATTCCGTGATCTTCTAATACTTTAATCAAAGAGCTTTCGCTATACCGTGCAGGAGGTTGAGTAAAGTGCTGAATACCATCGATCTTATCAGTCTTCAGAGACTCAGCTTCTTGAATATCAGGCAGGAGTGTATCATCACCAGAGATATCATAAACCCGCATAAATCCATCAAAAGTCTGAATCTTTCCACGAGCAGTGAAACGATATTCTTGAGCAACTGTATCCTCAATAGCAACTGTAGTATTTTCAAACTGAGCAGCTGCCATTTGAGTAGCCATAAAACGACTCCAAATCAAAGAATATAATTTAAACTGCTTATCATCCAAATAGCCTTTGATCTCATGGGGATGGAGCGACGGATCTGTAGGACGAATCGCTTCATGAGCTTCTTGAGCACTCTTAGACTTGGTCACAAACATTCGTGGTTTTTCCAAAGAATACTTTGATCCATATCGAGAATCAATCTCACTCTTAGCCGCAGCAAGGGCTGAGCCTGCTAGGAAAGTAGAATCCGTACGCATATAAGTAATAAGCCCCGTCTGACCTTTGGTTCCCAAGGCAATACCTTCATATAGTTGTTGTGCAATCATCATTGTTTGCTTGGATGAGAAATACAACCTCTTAGCTGCATCTCGTTGCAAGGTAGACGTAATATACGGTGGGTACGGGTGACGAGATTGGGTCTTCTTTTCGATAGAAGCTACTTGATATTCACGAGCCCGCAATACCTCCAACAAGGTGTCTGAATCCTGTTGATTGGTATAGGCAAACTTATCCAGTCGCTTCCCCTGATAATGCGTCAAGGTGGCAGGAATGGGATGACTGGTATCCTGAGCTCCAAATAAGGCTTCTACAGACCAGTATTCTTCTGCCTTAAAGGCCTCAATCTCCCGCTCTCGCTCGACTATTAAGCGCAATGATACAGATTGTACTCTTCCAGCAGAAAGCCCCATCTGAACCTTCTTCCACAAGAAAGGTGAGAGTTTATACCCCACAATTCTATCCAAAGCTCGCCGAGCTTGCTGAGCATCAACTAAATGTTCATTAATTGTTCGTGGTTCTTCCAAGGCTTTGAGAATAGCTTTTTTGGTGATTTCGTGAAAGACCATTCGCTTAGCAGTAGCTGGATCAAGCTTCAAAACTTGAGCTAAATGCCACGAAATAGCTTCTCCTTCTCGGTCTTCATCAGTTGCCAGAATAATCTCGTCAGCTTCTTTGGCTAATTTACGGAGAGAGGTAACCGTTTTCTTAGCCTTGGCAGGGGTTTCATATTTAATAGCAAAGTTATCCTCAGGATCAATCCCCAACTTAGATTTAGGTAAATCACGGATATGCCCCATCGAAGAAACTACGACATAGTTCTTTCCCAGGAACTTCCCGATAGTCTTGGCTTTGGTTGGAGACTCAACAATAATAAGGGTTTTTGCCATACAAGTGAAAAAATAAACGGTATGTTAGTATATTCGTCTCTTAGTCTACCGAGGAATGTGAGATTCGTCAAATAAAATATCTATCAACAACCCATTTATAATACTGTTTCTACCGTGGAAAGCCTAATTAGTCGTTCGTTCTTATTTAAAAAGAGTCAGGGCTTTCACACCGACTCTTTTTAAAGGTTTCTTGTTTTTTACTGTAGTCGGATAATCCTATTAGCCACCACCCCCTTATAATTCGTAAAAGCCCCTCCAACTATAACCTTGCCATCATCTTGAATTGCCATAGCCTCTGCAATATTATTGAAACCACTCCCCATATCAAAACTATTATCTATACTTCCATCAATATTTAACCGAATAATCCTATTTACCGTTATCCCCTTGTAGGTGGTAAATCGACCTACAGCAACAACTTTCCCATCAGATTGTATCTGCATATCACGGACTGCGACATTGTGTCCGGCGTCATTAAATCCATCTCCATCAAAAGAAGCATCTCGTGTGCCATTCCTATTCAATAACACTATGCTGTATCCCATATCACCAAAACTACTCGGAGATGC
>PXDG01000188.1 GCA_003565105.1 Parcubacteria group bacterium
TAATAGTATTATTTGTGGTAATAGTATTATTTGTGGTAATAGTATTATTTGTGGTAATAGTATTATTTGTGGTAATAGTATTATTTGTGGTAATAGTATTATTGTACCACAGAATACACACAAAAAACTACAGACTTCCTTAGCAAAACACCCAATAATTTGCTATAATAAAAAGGTGGACACCCACACTCAATAACTAACCAACATATATATGATTAAAGTAGGACAACCTGCTCCTGACTTCACCATGAAAGGATATTTCGATGGGAAGTTCCAGGATTACACCTTATCAGAAGTCACTGGTTCAGGAAAGTGGGCTGTAGTATTCTTCTATCCACTTGATTTCACCTTTGTTTGCCCAACAGAAATTACTGGATTTAACAAAGAAATTGAGGCCTTCCAAAACCTCAACGCACAAGTAATGGGCGTAAGTGTAGACAGTGTTCACTCTCACAAAGCCTGGGTAGAAAAAGATCTTGGAAAGCTTGAATTCCCTCTCCTCTCTGATTTTACTAAAGAAGTTGCAGAAGACTACAATATTCTCATTGAAGAAGATGGTGGTGTCGCCCTACGAGGTACCTTTATCATCGATCCTGATGGAATTCTTCGATATATGGTTGTTTCAGACAACAATGTCGGACGAAGCATTTCTGAGACAGTTCGCGTGGTCAAAGCGCTCCAAAACGGAGGACTCTGTCCTGTAGAATGGGAAGAAGGACAAGACACTCTATAACATCCTAAGATACACAATATAGCAAAAATTCAGGGTCACAAACCCTGAATTTTTCATTCAGAAAAAGCTCTCTCTTTTATAACGATAAAAGAGAGAGTGTGTTATAGAATCATTAGGACTTTAGGCCTCAACTCCAAGAATTTTAGCTAATGATCCCCGATCAAATCCAATCATCAATTCTCCATCAATATCAATTACTGGAACTCCCATTTGTCCACTTTTTTCAACCATTTCTTGCCGTTTTTGGACATCAGCAGCTACATCGTATTCTGTAAATTCAACATTTTTCTCTTTCATAAACTCCTTAGCCAATTTACAGTAACCACAAGATGGAGTTGAATATATTTCTACTTTCATATATGTATATATTAATACTATTGATACACTTTTTATTATACCCTTAGTTCAGATAATCTTCAATTACTTCTTGAAATACATCAAAAGGTAAAGCACCTGCAAGTCGGATACCATCAACAACTTGCCCATTCTCTATCCGCCCAATGATAATTCCTGGAGTACCATTCACTCCAACTGAACTTGCATCTTCTTGATTTCTCTGAACCTTTGCAACATTCACCTCACTCTCATAACAAGCAGCAAATTCATCTTGATCTAACCCTTCAATTTGTTCAGCCAAACCATTGAGATCTGATTCTTCTACCTCACCACCGTCTTTCTTTAGATCAAATAGAGCACGATTAAAGGCAAAGTATCCATCATTTTGAGTCTGATCCCAGACACAATGAGCAGCTTGAGCTTGTTGTATGTTTATCGGTTCATAAAACGGAAGTGGCAAATCTTTCCAAATCATTATCGCCTGTCCTGTTTCAACATACTCTTCTATTAATTGAGGCCGGGCATCATTATGAAATCGCTCACAGAAGGGACACTCATAGTCTGAAAATTCAATAATAGCAAAAGTCGCAGTATCGGCATCTCCTTGATAGGGATCATCTTCTGCAATTGCTAAAGACAAGTCTCCACCTTCTACCAATTCTGGCTCCTGACCTTGAAGTTGTCGTTGTAACTCAGTGCGTATCTGCTCCTCAATGTTACCACGAGACATAAGAATTGCTGTTGAGATCATCATTCCTGAGAGAAGGATTGCTCCAATTATAAATGGGGTTGATTTTTCCATACAATGTAGTGAAATAATATACTTCTATTGTATCAAAAAAAACCGTTTGATGCGAACCAATCAGCCTCATATTCCTTCTTCACTCACACAAACCATTACTCCCACTCAACTGTTCCTGGAGGCTTGTCCGTACAATCATACAACACAGCTGAGATACCTGACACCTGTAAAAGATCTACAGCTAACTCTTCTAAATGGATTGATTGAATATCTCTATCAATCCGAGCCGCTCGTCCTGTCATAAAATCATCTGTCATAAAAGGTCGAATAACCACACTTCTTTCTCCATCACCACCATACGATACTGGTATCAAAATAACTGGAAGCTGAGCACATAAACTATGATATTGATACCGAATCATCCAATCATACACAATTTTATCAGCTTTCTGAAGCATCGTTAGCGTATCTACAGCAAGATAGGTTGGAGTTAAACTTTTCCACTCCCCTTTCGAAGCAATACGAATAACGCTCCGTCCTACTTGATGATAGACTCTACGTATAGTTTCTGATCGAGACAAGGCCTGAGCACGATCTCTCCACAAAAACTCACTTACAAAAAGGTACTTCCGACCATCTCCTTGAACAGTGACAGAATGCACAGGTAATACATCTCCTCCAAATTGTACTACGTTCTCACGTACTTCATCAAAGTTTTCTGGAATCACCCCATTAGAGCACAGTATTCGCACTGCAAGCCCTGGCCCAGGAAAAGGATGTCTCTCGATCAATTTTTTTTCAATACCTAATTCTCGTCCAATCTGCCGCACTTCATCCTTATGAAGATCCTTCAATGGTTCTATAATATAACCAGCCTCCCGCAATTGACGCACCAACTGAGTATCATTATGATGGGTTTTAATTACTGCCGCTTGTTGCGAAATCTGCTTAGAAGCACTTTCAATAAGATCTGGTCTCAAAGTACCCTGTAGAAGAACTACCGTATCAAACGACTTTCCAAGTGCAGAGATCTCTTGATCAACAATCTTCATAAAAAGATCACCAATAATAGCTCGTTTATCTTCTGGCTGAACAACCTGGCACAGAGGCCCTACATCCTGACCCGCCCTCTGTATTACCCCCTGTAAAAATTCTTCTTGAGCTTCTATTAGATGAATATCAACCCCAAGATTCTCCATCATTATGAGCACCTCTGCTGATTCATTTAATCTCATACATCCATTATCAATATGGATAGCATGAATCTTCGTAGGATCGATAGCCTCTGCTAATAAGCGAATTGCCACAGTAGAGTCAACACCTCCACTCACCAAAGCAATAACATCTCTTTCACCAACGTTTTTCTGCAACTGTCGAACAATATCATACCGCATACTGCGAGGTTTGTATTGCCGATCAATCTGGGCAATATGATGGATAAAATGTCCA
>PXDG01000127.1 GCA_003565105.1 Parcubacteria group bacterium
CAGTGTTAATTTTCTTCTTAGTTTTCTTTGGGACTATCTCCTTAATTCTTCTTATTCCATTTGCTATATGGGGCTTAATCATACTCTCCAAACAAGATAAAATAAGCTACACAGAAACTGAAAGCCGACTCTTGGAAGAAATGAAATCATCTGTATTATACAATCAGGTTGCGAAAGATATACTTGACTCAGCGATACAGAAATCCAAAGAAGAAGGAACATATCAATTACCAACTACCCTAGGCGACATGATTGTAGCCAACCAGAGAACAGGAAGCCCAGAAATTGACGTCATCATTGAAAGCGTTTACCTAAAACTTCCAACTAAGAGAAAAGATGGGGTGAATAACCAAGACATTAAAAATTGGTGGAACCTTACTGATGTTGAAAGGAAAATAATAGAACATCAAGATCAAATTACTATAATAGCGAATATGATGTCAGAGATCGAAAATAAAGGTCGAACAGAAGAAGAAGCCGGTAGAATTATTCATCAAAACTTTCCATTCTATGGAGATCCAACTGATACATCTATTCTCAAAGGCCCAGATAGACCACTGCCTATTGAATTAAAATCTCGGATTAATCAGTATTTCTCCAATCTTAATATTGATCTACTACGAGCTGAGCTAAGTAATTATAGTAGTCTCAATGCATTCATTAGAAAAGAGATTAAAGCTGGAAACCTTTAGGTGACACCAATAAATAAGTATTAAGGAAGAATAATTATTTGTTAGGCCGCCCCCCTTCAAATTCATACTTTACTTAAGTAGTGCTAAGCCCCTATATTGAGTAAAATATGAATAAGTTGTTTTACTCTTCACTTAACGCAAAGTATTTATTTCTTCCTTGCTGTATTACTTTTAATATGTTTTTTTTAACTAAATTATGAAGATCTTGAGAAGCTGTTTGGCGGGTAACTTGAAAAGTATTCACCACTTCTCTTATCGTAAACATTTTATTCTGTGAATGATAGAGGGAATGAAGAATATGCTGTTGACGCTCGTTGAGCTCAGAGCTAAACTTTATATTCAAACTCTTATTAGTACGCAACGTTTCTTCCAAATACTTGTTAAATTCATTGACTGACTGATCTATTTTTTGTAAATTATATTGAAGGAAGTATGTGAGGTCATATCCATCTTGTTCACTATAAATATATGCTTTAGCATATTGTACTGGAGACTTTTGAATAATCCTTGAGATAGGCAGGTAACTAAATCCCCAATACCCCTGCTTCAGAAGGTACCAATAAAATAAGGCTCGAGCTAATCTCCCATTTCCATCACAAAATGGGTGAAGATATCCAATCCAGAAATGAAGTATTATGGCACGTATTACGGGATGCACGAAATCCATAGAATCTTTTGTATTTACAAAATTGAACAATTCATTCAATTGTTCTTTTAGAAAATTCTCTTGCGGAGGAATATGTGTAGTATACTCCTGTGAAGCTATCATTCCCTGAACGACAATATCGTCAGAATCCTTTCTGAGCCGATATATACAGTCAGAGCTATCCGTGCCTTCAACTAAACTGGCATGTATACTAAACAGTAAGTCAAGCGTTAAATCTCTATCTTTACATTGCTCATCGATATACTGAATCGTTTGAAAATTATTCATAATCATCCTTTCGGACTTTGTCCTTGGCTTTCTCTGATCCAATATCATTTTCTTTGCCACATCGCGAGTAGTATGAGCACCTTCTAGTTGACTTGACGCAATAGCTTCTTCTATAACCCCTCTACTAATAAACTTTTTCTTATCGACATCAGTAATATCTTTGTATGCAGTTAAAATTTGACCTCCCACAGACATATCTATACGATGAAGATAGTAATTCATTTTTTCAAAGTTTACCCACGAGAAAAAAGCTCCTTGCTCCGAAATCACAGGACTAACTTTAGCTGCAGCAACCCTCTTAATTTTTAATAAGGTCCAAATTTCTTCAGCCGAAAAATGATCAAAATCAGATTGATATTTGTACTTCACTTTATCCCAGCTAAGATATTCTGGTGTATTAAAAGATTGAGTAAAAGAACTAACTTTACGAGGATCCTGTGTTAAAGCACGTCCAATCTTAGTATGGTCGACGTTTTGTAAAGATGGTAACTGTATTGTATAAAGTGGAGCCTTCATAACAATTATTCTAGATTTTACGTGGTAAATATATGTTAAATATATATTAACACTTAACATATTTTATTGCAATAGGTTAAGTTATACCTTCTTATACAACATATTGACATTTTTTACCTATTCTTCTATACTGATTTAGTACATGTTCATTTTCAAAAGGAAAAAATGTTACAACAAACCAATCTATCAGGAAACACTCCAAATATATCTCTCTCAGGAAGTTGTGAGGCTAAAGTAGTCTCCCTCTTGGCCCTTGAAGATATTCGTATCAATGGAAAAAATCCTTGGGATATTACAGTCCACAATCCTAAATTCTATCGCCGATTCTGGCATAATCATCTACTAGGACTATGTGAGTCAATTGTAGATCAGTGGATTGAGGTCTCTGACTTTCCAGAATTAATATTTCGATTATTTCGTAACCGAATTATCTGGACAATCCCAATCCCCAAAAGACTCATGTTGAAAATCTTGTTGACTCAAAAATTCAACTTACAATTTTTGCGGCCCAATCATATTGCTGAAATACAATATGATTTACCACCTATATTGTTTGAGTCATTTCTGTCTGAAAAACAATTAGGCGACCCTGGATATGGATACGCTCCATACACTTGTGGGTATTGGAAAGGATTAGACATCAATGATCCACATAATTTAGATCAAGCTCAGTTACAAAAACTCGAGCTCATCTGTAAAAAAGCCCAATTAGACAAGCTTCCACATGGTGCTACGGTGCTTGACTTTGGATGTGGCTGGGGATCTTTGGCTCGCTTTATTGCTGATCATTATCCGCATTTAAACGTGGTATGCGTCAACATATCGAAACAGCAGATAGAGTATACTAAACATCTTTGCGCTGGGCTTCCAGTCAAAGTATATGATCACAATATACTCACTTCCTCTACTCCTATTCCCAATTATGAAGGAGATGGACCTGGAGTATTCGATGCAATCATTGCTATGGGATCCTTTGAACATATGGGACAAAAAAATCATAAAAGATTTTTTGAGGCCATGAAACGTCAGATTACTCCCAAAGGATTATTGGTTATTCAGACAATATCTTTGTCTCATGACAGTCCGATTCCAGAAGAGTTCATCTGGGA
>PXDG01000056.1 GCA_003565105.1 Parcubacteria group bacterium
CGTGAAGAATGATCAGGATTTGCAGGATAAGCTGAACGAAAGGAAAGCTGGATGAATCTGATACACGTTCCGATACTGTGGGATGCTGTGAATGCGAAAAGTGGGTTTGGCTTTTCTGATAACCGCTGTAGAACTGTTCGGAGTCAATTCCTATAAATGCATAACACCGGTTCACCTTCTCATCAAAATAAACAGTTCCCGATAGTAATTCACTATTCGGAAAAATTTTTGAAGATTTACTCAGATTTATTTCACCAATATGATTAAAACGTTTATCAGGCTCGCTAAGCGGATTAATTTTTCTGAGTTTCTTTTGATAAGGTGTTACACCTGATAAACCTCCATTCGCATCAATCACGGCGCCGCCATCGTGGAGGTATTTTTCCAAATCGGCAGACTCATCACGATTTAATCTCTTATTAATAATTACACAACTGCTGTTGGTAAAGTCTAAATCGCTTGTATGTTTCAGAACCGACCATGATGCACCTATTTGGCTCAAAACATTTTCCCATCCCGGTGATTTACCGATCAGCGATATGTGTATTCTGCGTTTCATGAATTGATCTGACGTTTTAGCCAGGTGTAATCTTCAGATTTAATTCCCCTCGTTACAATCAGCAGTAAACCAAAAATAAACAGTGTAATGATGGTTGTAATTACTGCAGCTAATGGAATATAACCCGCAATGATCATCGAAACCGCAAAACATGATATAACAATGAATGCAGATTTGATGAATTTAACCGGCAGCAGGCTCCTAAATTTCATATAGGCAAAGAGTGTAATTGTAATCTCTGATATCACCACGGAAATCACAAACACAGCTATATTTTCGCTCAAGGCTCCAAAAGTCATAATCACCAGGGAAAGAATACCACCGTAAACAGTTGCGGATAAAAACCGGTTATCATCTCCTGATGAGATTAGGCCATAAATAAACACGGAATTCAGGAACGTAGCGGGAATAAAGAAAGAGAGGAGTGCAAGCATCTGAGCAGCATCTGAATATTCAATACCGAACAGGGTGATGATGATAAAATCTGAATTGAACCATAAAATCACCGATGCGGCAAATCCGGCGGCCAAAACCCACTTTGAGAGAGTTTCCAGGCTTTTTGCAAGTGATTCAGTTTTATCAGCCCACATCTCTGATAAGTTGGGCAGTAAAAGAGTTGTGAAAACTCTGTCTGCAAGCATTACAACAAGGATAACTTTAAATGCAGCGCCGTAAAGCCCAACAATTCTGTCAGAAAATATTACAGCTAAAATTATGTAAGGGAATAAAATGACAGATTGAGACAGAAAACTTCCAACTCCAATTTTGGCACCGCTTTTAAAGATATCTCCCCATCTTTTGATCCCCGGGAACTTAAATATCTCCTGCAGATTTCCGTAAACCACGATCATTGCAAAAGCTCCTGCAAATATGGAAATAGCATAAATAACAGGTACAACAAGCAGGTCTTCAGCAGTCACAATCAGTATCAGCCCGGTTACATAAACCAATCCCTGAACCCATCTGCCAAGTGTTACCCATTCGAAATTTTGCACACCCCGGTAGAACCATTCGATTTGAAATGCCTGGGGTATCAGAGAAAGCAGAAAGAGCAGGCAAAGTGCTCTGATTGTTGGCTGATCAATAAAAATAAACCACAATATGATTGAAGAGACAATGATCGTAAGAAATGTAAGGGTCACTTTTAGCCAGAGAAAATCGGAAGGGAACCGGTTATCATCTTTCTTGCTTGCAGCAACTGACCGTGTTGCCACAGTGTTTATTCCCATATCGGTAAACCAGGCACAGATGCCGAGTACCGATAATGCAAATGCCAGTTGGCCGAACTGCTCAACGCCGAGAGTTCTGGCAAGGTATACGGTGGCAATGAATCCGAAAAGCTTGGCACCTCCATCGCCTATAAATATCCAGACTGCTTTAGGGAGCAATCTTTTCATTTTTTTTCCCCGATTGATTGAATTGCTTCTATTAATTCATCTTTCGTTTCAAATAGAATGTGGTTATCACCGCTGAGTTCCTGTATGCAGCCGAGCTTAGGAGCAATAATCGGTTTATTATAGCTATTTGCAAGCTCAACCCCGCCTGATGTCAGGATATCCCTATAGTTGAACAGTACACAATCCGATGCACTAAAATAAAAAGGCACATTCTCTTCTTTGATAAAATGAGGAACAAGCCGAATGTTGCTGCTTTCCTTCGAAAGCTTTTTTATTTGATTGAAATATGGCATCTGTCCCTTTTTAACAGGCCCAACGATTAGCAGTTTTTGATTGTCATCAAGAGTTTTAAAAATTCTGCAAACTTCATCTATTTGTTTGTACTGACTAATATTACCAAACATCAGGTATAATGTATCATCTCCGGAGAGGTTCAGATCACGCAAATGGTTTATCTCTTCTATTGCAATATTTTTATTAATCTGTTTTGCCGGAAACTTAGGGTGAGGCACTACAACAAATTTTGATTCTGAGACCCCATAGAATTCACTTATTTCCGGAATCATCGTTTTACAATGTATATGCAGCTTATCAGCTTTGTTGGCCATCCATTTTCTCAATCGAAAATTAAGCTTAACAAACCGGCCGTCGTGGGGCATTTTATTATGAATAGTCCAAACAACTTTGCCGCCTAAAGAATTATAGATAAATATGTTGATGAATTTGTAGATCATCCCAAATAGTGAGCGGATATCGCTGCATTCGAGCCAGTGATAGTGGAGGATCTTTTTCGAGCTTTTGAGTCCGGAGAGCCCAATTTTCCAGTGATCTGAGAAACTGAGGGTTTTAATTTCCACTCCTTTTTTGCTGAACAGTTTTTTATACAGTAAATAGAGGTAGTCAGATTTTTTATAATCAAATCTGATCAGAGGCACCACATACACGGTAAATTCCTTTGAATTGGCCAGCTCCCTGTAAACATCGTATAACGTTTGATCAGTTTGCATGCCTGATTGATTTAAAAGTAATACTGAACTCCTATTGAGTGAACATTACCAAAACCTGTTGAAAATGGCACAAAGGCATAATTAACGGTGATAGGAGCTATATTAATACCGGCGCCAACACTAAATGGCCTTTCAGTGGGCCCAAACTTATAACCGCTTTGCAAATAAAACAGATCAGAAAATTTGGCACTCATAGCGAGCACAAAAAAGTCGTTGCCGTTATCACTGTCAGCATAATCACTGGTTGGCAGATCGTTAATCGCATGGGTATAATCAAAGTGGAGA
>PXDG01000068.1 GCA_003565105.1 Parcubacteria group bacterium
CACACCAATGATGCCATCTCAGCAGTACTGCGCTTTTATGACTTAGGAATAGGTCTCTCTGAAATTGCAACCTTTGTCAATGCAACCGTCGCTCAGAGGATTATCCGAACCCTGGATGATACCACTAAACACCCTGTTCCTCTCACCTCCGAACAAAAAATTATTCTCGAATCAAAACTTCCCGAACGATATCAACACCTGATTGGAGATACAATATACACCGCCCAACCAACAGAAACAGCCCCTCACGGATACCAAGGAATGACAGCCATCTTCGAAGTATTTGTTCTCTCCGATACTATCAAACAAATGATTAGCGGAGGAAGTAATATGCAACAACTCAAAGCACAAGCACTTGAAGAAGGAATGAATAGTTTAGAAATTTCTGCTATTGTCAAAGTACTCCAAGGGATCACGGATCCAGAAGAAGTCTTCCGCGTACTAGGAGTAGATATCTTTAGCCCCACCATACTATGATCAACCACACCACATCCACCGTAGAAGAAACTTTCCAGTTAGCTCAAAAGATCACTACCCAAATTCTGAGAGAAGAAATTCCTTCCACCCTCCTCCTTTCAGGAGATCTTGGAGGCGGAAAAACAACCTTTACCCAGGGAATAGGACAGGCTCTTGGAATTACGCGCCCACTTGTCAGCCCAACCTACACCATTATCCGTCCCTACGACATCCCTGAGCAGACAGATTCTCCATTCAAACGACTGATTCATACTGATCTCTATCGAATTAAAGCTCCATGGGAAGCCGAGGAATTTGAATTAGCTCAATATGCTAGTCACCCCGAAACCATTCTCGTAGTTGAATGGCCAGAAAAGGCAGCTCAACTATGGTCCCGCATTCCTCACACCCAAATACACTTTAGTGTACCCTCCCCCAATCAACGTATTATCCAGATTACCTCTCACTAATATGACATCATACGACTGCATCACTGTTGGCGATATTTCCCTTGATAGGTTTATGAAAATTAGTAATACCATCAAGCAAGAATCAGAAACAAATCCAGGAAACACCAACCTTATTCTTGAAATCGGACAGAAAATCCCTGTAGACACCATTATTGAATCCATTGGAGGGAACGCTTGCAACGTTGCTGCTGGATTACAAAAATTAGACCTCAATGTAGCTCTATATAGTCATATTGGAACAGATGACACCTCCAAAATACTCCTCCATCACCTTCGAAAGCTCAATATCACTGAAGATCTCATCTGTTGCAATCCTGGAGAAGCAACCAATTCAGCAAGCATTATCTCACTCGATCAAGATCGAATCATTCTCTCTTATCATGCCCCCCGATCCTATACCCCAAAAGCACTCCCTAACGCTCCGTGGGTATATCTCACCTCTCTCGGAGAAGGATCTCAACCAATCATTGATCAGTGCCTCAATGAATGTAGTCACAACCAAAGAAAGCTTGCCTTCAACCCAGGCTCATATTATATAACCCATCAACTTCCTCTTATACGAGAAATCCTCTCTCAACTTGATGTTCTGATCATCAACAAAGAAGAAGCCCAATGTATCCTCGACACTACAGAAGAATCCATTCCTCAATTGTTACGAAATCTCATCAGTCGACAAGTGTCTCAACCCGTCATCACAGACGGCCAAGCAGGAGCCTATACTATAGATACAGCTGGGAATATTATAGATCAACCATCTACACAAATAGGAGAAGTCAGAGAAACTACAGGAGCTGGAGATGCCTTTTCCTCAGGGTTTATGAGTGCCTATATTCAAGAAAAAGAACTCCGCTATTGTCTCGCAGCGGGGACAGCTAATGCTGGATCCGTCATTACCCAAATCGGAGCAACTAATGGACTCCTCAATAAAGACTCTCTCAATACCATCATCTCTTCCCATAGTCTATAATTCAGAATATATGACCGTCACCACTATTCCAACCACAGAACCAGATATAATGCCAGTCCCCTTTTATCAATCACAAGGGTGGCAGTTATTTCTTGAAAAAGAAAAAAGTACTTCCATCCGATTTACTATTACTGGAAGTGGAGTCATCCAGACCCTGGTCATTATCTACCCTATCAAAAGATTAGGAGGAACCCAAATGTACATCCCTCGAGGCCCAGTAATGAGCGAAACCACCACAGCAGCAGATGTCACGGCTTGGAGTGAAGAAATTCATCGTCTTGCGAAACAACATAACACTCACTGGTGCCTTATCGAACCTGACATTCTTACCGAACCTCAACAAAAATGGCTCAATCAACATAGTCAAATCTTTCCAAAAGAACGTCTCCCGCACCAAACGCAAAAAATGGATCTAACTCAACTCACTGAAACCATTCTCCAAGAAATGAATAAAAAAACTCGATACAACATTCGCTTAGCTGAAAAACGAGGAGTAACAGCCTTTCGAACCGAGTATCCAGATAAAGAATTTTCAGAGACCTTCGAGCAATTTTACCACTTACTCAGTCAAACCTCAGATCGAGCACTCTTTCGTATCCATTCCAAAGACCATTATCTCAATATCCTTCAGACCAAAACAGATACCTTCCAGCCCTATCTCATTGCAGGATATCGGGAAGGGATTCCACACGCTATTCATATGTTTGTTGACACTCAACGAGAAACTGTATATTTACATGGAGGCTCAGCCAATGAACACAAACAACATATGGCTCCACATCTCATCCAGTGGAAAGCCATCACTGAAGCCAAAGAAGCAGGTATTAAGACCTACGACTTTTGGGGCACATCAGATACCAAAAAATCTTGGGCAGGGATTACCCGCTTCAAGCGAAAATTTGGAGGGTACACCGTAGATTATCCCACAACTCGGGCTATATTATTTAATCCAATAGGACAGGCCTACAAACTCTTCACCACCTTAAAACAAAAGTAATACACATGTCAATACACATATTTATTATGTATGAATATGTGTATCGCTCCACCATATATTTCTAACCTTACTCTTGTGAATCAAAGATCAATCAAAAAAATTCTCAAAAACCTACCTCCTCATATACATCTGAGTGTTGTTGTTGCATTACTCATCCTCGGGATCTTCTTTGGTCAAGACGAGCTTTTGGATCATATCGAGACTGATACCACTCCAGCATCCATCTCTCAAACAGCCTCTATCGAGCCCCCCTCTCCCCCAACACCCCTCCCTGAAGGACAATACCAAATTCACCGAGTCGTTGATGGTGACACCGCACGTGTCTGGGTCGATGGAGAGTCAGAATCC
>PXDG01000177.1 GCA_003565105.1 Parcubacteria group bacterium
ATACCCGTGATGTTGCAAAGTAAGTAATTCCTCTCCTAAGGGCTGACAAATATTGATTAACTGATTGAATCGTTCCGTCATAGTGTAATAGTATTATAGAATCTTCTTTATTATAGCATAGTATAATAAAGAACCATTTTGTATGAGATGAGTTAATCGTAGATACTGTATCCCCCTCCTTATTCTTGTATTTTACTATGTTCTAGCGCAAAAAAATCCAACTCAATATCCCTACTCCTAATATCATTCTATAGATTACAAATAGTAGATATGACTGTTTTTCAATAAATTGGTAAAACAAATGCATTGAAACAAACGTAGATCCAATCGACGCAATAAATGCCACAATAGTCGGCTGTGAAAATTGATAGGTCTGAATAAACTCAGGAAGACTTGATAATGTAGCAGCGAGAACGATTGGAGCCCCAAGAAGAAATGAAAACGTTGCAGCATCCTTTCGAGTAAACCCCACAAATAAGCCTGCTGTGATGGTCGAACCAGAACGAGAAAACCCTGGGACTAAAGCCAGTATTTGTCCAACACCAATAATCAGAGCCTGATACCATTTCATTGTTTCTAAAGTATAGTGTTTTTTGGCAGTACTATCAGCTAGCCACAAGAGTCCAGCTCCAAGAATTAAGGCTAAAGCAATAAAAAATGGAGTTCTTAAATACTGATCTATCTGAGAACGAAATAGTAGCCCAACGAAGCCAGCAGGGATTGTTCCAACAATAAGATATAGCGCCCATAAACTATGTTGACGACTTTGATTATAAAAATTATTTTTTTCATATGGTACTGTCATATTATGAAACCCTGGCACACGATTTTTCCACGATTTATGACGTACAAATAGATATACCCGAATTTTAATGAAATTCAAAATACCAACAATCATATCAAGCCAAGCTTCTCTAAGATAAATCATTACTGCTAACCAAGAACCAAAATTCATCATTACATCAAAGGAAAGGGTAGATCCTTCCGTCCCCATAAGGGTATGAAGTAAAACTAAATGAGCAGTACTTGAAACTGGTAAAACTTCCATTGCTCCCTGAAACATACCTAACAAGAGGGCTTGCCAAAATTCCATATTCTTTTTTACCTATTATTACAAATATTGACACTCTGCCAGCCAGTAAAAAGCTGAGCTGGAACACCTGCAGATTGAAACAGAGTTACTGTTTCTTGAGTATCATCCAAAAAAAGATCTAACTCTATTCGTTGTGCAATATCCAATTTGCGCTGCCCAAAACCTTTATCAAGCCCTACACAATACAACTTATCATAATCGATATGGGCTACATTTTTGAGCCACTGAGCGGTATATTTCGCAAGATGTTGAGGACGAGCTGTGATGATAGAAATTGTATGTTCCTGAGCAATTTTTTGCGCAATCTCTATTTCATCTTGTAATGGTTGAGAGAGTGCCCAATGCCGTAAAAAAAATGGGGCAAACTGAGAAAAAAAAGCTAAGCCTACCCGTACCATAGGAAGTGATACGTGTGTATAATCACGCTTACTAATAACTCCATCAATATCAAATCCAATATGCATACATTCGATATGGTTATCTCAGGCCTTGCGTCTCAAGAGCATTTTCCGCTGCAGATTGCTCCGCTTTCTGCTTGGATTTACCAGTACCCCGTCCAAATTCATTTTCACCAACAAGCACGATCACTTCAAACATTTTATTATGATCTGGGCCCCATGATCTAACTACTTGATATTCTGGAGTAATGGTATGTTTCTCTTGAATAACCTCTTGCAACAGGCTCTTAGGATCAATAAATAATTTCTTATCGATAATATCGGTAAGATCTGGGGCGATAAATCTGTAGACAAACTGTATAGCAGATTCCATACCGCTATCAAGATAGATTGCGGCTATCAGAGCTTCTACCGCATTAGCGGTAATATAGGCTCTTGAAGTTGTATCTGTTCTTTCTCCACGTGACATTAAAATATAATCTTCTAGTGGGAATTGCGTTGCTACTTCTGCCAAATGGGATCCTTTCACGAGGGCAGACCGATAATTGGTCATTGAACCTTCTGAGGTGTCAGGATATTCTTGGTACAAATACTCTGTTACGGATAATTCCAAGACAGCATCACCAAGAAATTCAAGACGTTCATTATGTCCCAACTCAAAGTCGGGATGTTCATTCAAGTAGGAACGGTGGGTCAGAGCTTGTATTAAAAGGTCTTTATTTTGAAATGAATATCCAATTTTTCGTTCTAATTCTGAATAACGTATCGATTTTGACATAAACAGTATTATTGTATTGATTCATCTGGATTAATCTCTTTGTACAATCCTCCAAGAATTCCATTGATAAACTTTCCTGCCGCTGAACCACTAAAATGTTTAGCAATCTCAATGGCTTCATTGATAGATACTTTCATCGGCACATCTTCGTCTTGATACAATGTCATTTCATATACAGCTACCCGAAGAACATTTCGTTCTACAGGAGCAATCGTCTCCATAGTCCACCCATTTGCATGTCGAGTAATCATATCATCAATACTCTGTCTATTTCCCATAACACCAGCAACCACCTCTTTGATATAAGAGGTGTCTGTAACATTAGCAGAGAGACGAGCGAGTGTCTCTGTAACATAATCCCAAATAGCATCATCTTGCCATCTATCAATGATGTCAATTTGATAAAGTACTTGCATTGCAGTTGAACGAAGAATGTGCCGATTTGCCATTGTGGTGCTGATTTTTATTTTATAGCAGAGAGTGTTATTCTAAGACTAAGCTTCAGAGCTTTCAATAGGATTTGCCTGTACAGCTTTTCGATCAAAGTATTTTTTGAGTCGATGTGCATTTCCTCGGGCTAAAGATTCTACATTTTTAAGTGCGTGATGAGACCGTCGTTTTGCTGTCCTGGTCTGAGACATTCGCTTTTTTGGAGTTGCCATACAATAATCAAAGTAAAATTTCTATAAATGTATGCTTATATGATACGATAGTTCTCGCCTTCTGTCAAATAGTGGTATGAGATGAGGTTCCGCAAGCTCCACCTTCTGGGCGGACACACGGGCCAGATACTACAGATCAACGTTCTCTCGAGAGAGGAGGGGGGTACATACTCTACTTTGTAAAAAATTTATTGCGCTAAATGCGTTGTGTCTGAGCGTCTCATATCCATTACTTGGAGTTGTCGTCTGGATTATTTTTTACTAGTATTGCGATATTTTGTGATA
>PXDG01000011.1 GCA_003565105.1 Parcubacteria group bacterium
GCTGCGTCATGACGGCCGCCGGGATGCTATGCGGCGGGCTGTTTTTTGCCGTGACCCGATGGCTGAACTTTCTGTCCGACCTGCAGGCCGGCGGCGTGTTCCTCCTTTTACTGATGCCGACCCTCATCACGCACTTGCTGGATCTGCCGCGCCCGTGCAAGCACTTTAGCCGCTTTCTCCTCGGGGTGCTGCTGGTGTCGGCGGTCTGCATGCTTTTCGTAACCGATTCCTGGCTGGTGCGTTTTGTGATCGTGGGGACCTATTTCGCGGTGCGGATTCCCCTGGAGCGCAAGCGCGACCGGGTGAACCGTCGGATGGAGAATGGCGGGAGTCGCTAGTGTAGCCCGTCAAGCAGTTTGTAACTTATGGTACTGGGGTAAAGGGGGCGAATCAGGAACTGCCCTTGGACCGAATACCCTCAGTCCCGAAACGTTGTGGCGACGGGGTTTACCCCCGGAGTTTTCCAAGGATCTCCCGGGGTAAACCCGGTCGCCACAGATTGGCTTTCTTCAGATTTTTGGAGGCGACTTAGGGTTCAATATTTATGGCGGGCTACACTAGTGGCAGCGGAAGGTGTAGTGTAGCTCCGTGCTTAAGCCGGAGGGAGGCGGTGGCCGTTTGACGCTCATGATTCGCTCCGAGTGCAAAAGCAGTGTTTTGGTGTTATTTGTACATGGAAACGGGGGAGATTCGGTGATTCCAGGGAAATTGTTAAAGAAATACGGGAGTTGGATTTTCGGTCTTGGAAATGGGGCGCTGCTTTGCGGTTTGGTTCCGGTGTCGGCGGGAGAGTTTGTGCTCAACCGTGCCGAACAGGAATTTTTTCACGCAACCGCCATGGATCAGCCACGGCTGTACGGGCTTCTGACGGATGCGGACGGTGCGGTGATGGAGGATGATTTTGGTCCGGTGTACTTCCGGGCTTTCATCGATACGGGATCCTCAAGTTTCGTTATCAGCAACCTCCATGCGACCGGTGACTTTAATCAACGCCCGTTCGGGTTTGTCGAAGATGATTTCGTCGACGAGTACACCAATCTTGGCCTGGGAGGAGAAGAGGTGGGATCCGTGACTCGGGAGTTCGGGATCCGTTTGCTTAATCAGCCTGAACTTTCCGTAGAGCTCGATGACTTTGTCGATTACGGATCCCATCGCCTCTGGGTGCGGAAGGCGCCGGGAATTGGAGAAGTGATCGAGTTTGAAACGGAGGATTGGGGTGTACTAACCGTCGCCAGTCCTATCAACATTATCGGTATGCCGGTGATCGAGCAGCGGACCATGGTGATGGAATGGCTTTCGCCTGAGGATCCCGATGAAGTGCTGCCGCCCGAAGCCCGGGAGTTGCAAACGCGACTATTGCCGAAAGGCGACGGCGGTATTCCGGCGACCAATGTCACATTGGATTTGAAGATGCGCAATTTCGTCGAAGCCTCCGGCAATGAGATTCTTCCGAGTTTCAGTAAAAATCCGCTCGTCCGGGACGTGCGGATTTCCCACGCGTCCGAGCGGGAGAGTGTTACTGCGGACTGGCTGTTCGACACGGGGGCGGGGAGCTCGTTCATCAGTTTTGATTTTGCCCAGACGATCGGATTGATCCATCAAAGTTACGCGAGTCTGGACGATTATCTGGTGGATCACAAAGCCGCTGACGGAATGATCTCCCGGGTCGGTGGCATCGGCCCCGATATGGTGACGGTACCGTTGCTTGAGGTGAAGGAAATAAGCGTTCCGGCCCGAGAGGGTTTCGATCTTGTTTGGGAGAATGTTCGCATTTATGTTTTTGACCATCCCGAACTGGCTGAATTGGGGCTCGAGGGCATATTTGGAATGAATATGATCGGACCCTCCGCCACGGTGGATGCATCGCTATTGGGGGATCTTGGATTCGATGAGGAGGCAGGGACTCCCAACAGCGATATCTTGGATTTGCTCTTCGCGATGTTGTCGGACATCACACCTGCGGCATTTGAGACGATCGTGTTCGAAGTCACCGGCGAGGAAACCGCCGAGTTACGCTTCTTCACGGATCGGGAATTGCCGGCGGCGCACGAGAGTATCTCGTTCGATTCCTGGCGCGAGAGCCAGTTCGGCGCCGACGCCGGGAACGACGCCATCAGCGGTCCCCTGGCCGATCCGGGAGATTACGGTCTGAAGAATTTGCTCCGGTACGGATTCGCCATGGAGGGGCCGCAGCCGCAGCGGACGCATTTGCCTGCCGTAACCGGTTCTCCCAACACGACGGGAGGCGGGCCGGTGCTGGAGTTTCAGCGCTTCCGGAACGTTGTTGGCGTCACGTACCGGGTGGAATATTCCGCCGACCTCGGCGCCTGGGAGACCGCTGAAGAGGTGACCTGGGAAACGACCCCCATCGACACCGAGCGCGAATCCGTTTCCGCCCAGGTCCACGACCCGCTCCCGGCGAAAGGCGCTTTTTTCCGCGTGGTGGTGGAAAAAGTCGATTGAGACGCAAGCCCCGAAGCCCCGGTCCCCATCGCTCCACACCTCTTTCCTCCCTATCCGTCGCCCGTCGCCCCATTCCCACCTCGCCTTCCCTTGACATCTCCCTTAATGTGCGTCATATTGTGCTGCATGAAAACGGTGACGGTGCGGGAAGCGCAGCATAATCTGGCGGCGGTTTTGCGCCGGGTGGAGCAGGGAGAGGCGATTGAGGTGGTGCGCCGCAAGCGGCCGGTGGCGCGAATCGTTCCGGCTCGTTCCCCCGGGGAGGCCTCCGGTTCGGTCGACTGGACGGATTTGACGGAAAGGCTGGATCGGATTTGGAAGGGGGGACCCGCGGGAGGAACGCCGACGGATGAAATCCTTGACGACCTTCGCGGAGATCGATGACTCAGCCGTATCTGGATACCGGCCTTGTCGTCAAGTTGATCGTCAAGGAGCCACTCAGCGGCAAAGTCCGGGCGTTTCTGACAGAGCGGAAACTTGCGGTGCCCTACACGCGACTGATTGAGATCGAAACCTTGAATACACTGCACGCGAAGTGTTTTCTCGGCGATATGACCCCTGTCCAGTTGAAACAGTGCAAGAAATTGATCGCGGAGTTGCTGGAGGAGGGACGCTTTTTCAGGCCGCCACTTTCGCTGGACGAGATTGCCGAAGAGACCTTGAAGCGTTTGCCCCCGATAACCGGCGCCACCGGGTGCCGGAC
>PXDG01000155.1 GCA_003565105.1 Parcubacteria group bacterium
CGACCCGATCACCCCGCTCGGAACCCGCACCCTCTGGGTGATCCATAAAACCCGCCTCCCACTACCATCAACACCATGATTCATATAGATAATGCAGTGATCAGGACAGCGAAATCAGCGAATTACTTGGGGAATGCGGGTAGATACGGACGTCGTCAATCGCACCTTCGAGGTTTCTTGTACCAGAAGTTCGACAGCAAAACTGGTAAGTGCTTGATTTGATTATGGCCGGATGGGCCAGTTTGTGACTACACGTCGGCCGTCAGGTGGGTTTGGGTAGGTTCAGCGTGTCGAAAAGCTCCAGTTGTTTGGGGGTCGTGGTCGAGAGGCCGTCAACGTTGCGCTGACCGATCCTTGCCCTGTGCATCTGGATACGCGCGAGCATGTCGAGGGCGGTGCGCGGGCTGGCGCTATGGCCCTTTGCCTTCATGCGCATGCGCATGACGCGCCAGAGGACGAGGGCGAGGAAGCAAATCAGGGCATGGGCCCGGATGCGATCCGGCAGGCGGTGGTGGACCGGGGCGATCTCGATGTCGGACTTCAATACGCGGAAGCCCCGTTCGATATACCATAGAAGAGGCCTCTTATAAGTTGACAGAGCCTGCTGAAGCCCCAAGAATCGGCCTTGAAGCGCTTCGTGCGCTGGAGCGCTGGTTGGGATCACGCGATGAGCGAAGAGCAGTCAGTTCCGGAATTTCAGAGGCTGCCGTTGGATCGACGGCAGGAGGCCATCGCACTGTTGGGGCAGATGGCGCTGCGCCAGATCCGCAGCGCGATCGAGACCGAAGAGAGCGATGATGACGTCAGGATCGATCATGGTCCCACGCGGCCAGAATTTGCCAGAGAAGATCTGCGGGCAACATCGCGATCGTCAAGCGATTGTCTATATTCGTCAATCGACGCTGCAGCAGGTTGAGCGCAATCAGGAGTCGACCCGGCTGCAATATGCTCTGGTCGACCGTGCTTTCGCACTTGGCTGGCCGCGGGAGGCGATTGTCGTGGTCGACGATGATCTGGGGCGCTCGGGCGCCTCGATCGAGGGGCGGCTCGGCTTTCAACGGCTGGTGGCTGAGGTCGGACTGGGCCGTGTCGGGCTGGTCCTCGGGGTGGAGATGTCGCGGCTTGCGCGCTCCTGCCGGGATTGGCACCAGCTGCTGGAGATCTGCGCCCTATTCGATACATTGATTGCCGATGCCGATGGCGTTTACGATCCAGCTAATTTCAACGATAGGCTCCTGTTGGGCCTGAAGGGGACAATGAGCGAGGCCGAACTGCATATCATCAAGGCGCGGATGCTGGAGGGACGACGCGCGAAGGCCCGGCGAGGTGAACTCTCGAAGAGCTTGCCGATGGGCTATGTGCGTCGCCCCTCGGGCGAAGTCATCCTCGATCCTGATGAGCAGGCCCAAGGCGTCATCCACCTTGTCTTTGATTTGTTCGAGCGGCTGCGGTCAGTCGGGGGCGTGCTGACTTATCTGGTCGCGCATGACATCCACATGCCGATACGCAGGAAGGATGGGCCGACCAGGGGTGATCTTGAGTGGCGCCGCCCAAACCGAGCCACGCTGCATAACTTGTTTGGCAACCCGATCTATGCCGGTGTCTATGCTTGGGGCACACGACCGATCGACCGACGGCGTCAGAAGCCTGGACGCCCGGGGACCGGGCGCCGCGTGAAAGCGCCGGAAGATGTCGAGGTGTTTCTGCCGGACCAGTTGCCGGCCTATATTAGCTGGGAGCAGTTCGAAGGCATTCAGGCGCAGATCAGAGCGAACCAGCCGAGCGCGAAGGGTCCGGTCCGGGCTGGAAGCGCATTGCTGTCGGGCTTGGTGATCTGTGGCGAGTGTGGATTGAGAATGAACGCAGTCTACAGTCATAATGGTCAGGCGGCGCGCTACGTCTGCAACGGCATGCAAAGCAGCTACGGTGAACCGAGCTGCCAGTCGCTCAAGGCGGCACCGGTCGATGCAGAGGTGTCGCGCCTTGTTCTGCAGGCCTTGGAGCCCGCAGCAATCCAGATCAGTCTGGCGGTCGCCAGCGACCTTGAAGCCGAACGCATATCTCTGGATCGCCAGTGGCAGCAGCGTCTTGAGCGGGCCCAATTCGAGGTCGATCGGGCTCGGCGTTGTTATGCCAGTGTCGAGCCGGAGAACCGGCTGGTTGCCCGCACGCTCGAGAAGGGTTGGGAGGAGGCACTCGCAGCCCAGGCACGCCTCGTGGTCGATTATGACCGATTCCAGCGCGACAGCCTGAAAGTGCCAAGCCGCGCGGAGCTGGCGGCGATGGGCAAGCTTACTCAGGATCTACCCGCGCTTTGGCAGGCGGCAACAACCACACAAAGGGAGCGGCAGGAAATTGTACGGCTGCTCCTCGAAAGGATCATCATCAAACTGATTGGTGACACCGAGCAGGTGGACCTCACATGCCATTGGCATGGCGGTAATCGAACGGTCCACAGGGTCGTCCGACCTGTCGCGCGCATCACCGCGCTCAGCAGTTATCCGGCACTGATTGCACGCATGGCGGAACTCTACGAAGCTGGCCACAACACCGGGCAAATTGCCGATGTTCTGAACGCTGAAGGCTACGTACCACCCAAGCGACGCGATAGCTATACGGCCGAAATGGTCCGCCACCGCCTGGTTGCTGCCGGTATAGCCGAGCGCAAGCGCAGAAAACCCGCTATGACAGCGACGATTGCGCGCGAGCCAGACGAGTGGATGATCCGGGAGTTGGCTGAGCACCTCGGCATGCCGCAAGCAACTCTGTATTATTGGGTCCAGACCGGCCGTTTACGCCACCGCCTGATCGAAATGAGGGGTAAAACCGTCAAACTTGTGAAGGCTGACCCGGCCACGATTGAGGAGCTTAGAGCCATCCGCGCGAGCCCGTCCCACCTGAAGCGGCTGCCTCCGCCGAAAAGCGCAGAACAACTCAACCTTATGTCTTGAGAGTCGAAATGTCTGGTCGATATCGATATCGGCCAATGCCTTGTAGTGCGCGACGGCCTCCACCGGGGTCAAATCTGGGGCGTTGGTGATCAGCGCGAGCTTGCCATCGAAGAGTGCGGCTTCGGCGATGGCATCCTCATCGACGCTGTAGCTGAAACGGTCGGCCTGGAGGCCAGCCCCTGACGCTAAATGTTGAAGCTCGCGGC
>PXDG01000019.1 GCA_003565105.1 Parcubacteria group bacterium
CCAAGAGAGTTTGATTTTTGATTCGATCTCGATGAGAAAGGATTCCTCAAGATACTCTTTGTAGTGATATCCATGCCAAAAGAGGCTTCCTTCGGCGATGACTTGGAGGGATTGGGTGTCGAGGAAGAGTGCCAAGGCGGCGAGCTGTTGGGCGACCATGGTAGCTGATTCTCGGAGGAGGGCTTTGGCATCCATAGCCTCGGTACCTGTGCCAGTAGCCAGATGAGAGAGTTCGTGGGTCGTGGTTAGACTGCCTCCATAGCGAAGGTTATAGTGATGATATAGATAATGTCCGGCCACGGTTTTTTCGAAGAGTTGTTCGGATTGGTTGAAGGACTCGGCATCTATGATGCGGGTGGTGTCAGGTAGAGAGAAGTCATCATAATTCCCAGCTTCCAGGTTGATTAGGTGTGTAGAGGTTTGGTAGGAAAGGTTAATCCCAGTACCTACGATGAGTCCAGCTAGATCAGCATCTGGGTTGAGTTCGGATTGGGCTGCCAGGAGTAAGCAGGAGGTGTCGTTGGCTACGGTAACCTTCAAGTCTCGCTGGAGAGATTCTTGGAGAAGGGCTTCGAGAGCTTCTCCAACGGGATGTCCGACACAGTCGAGGAAGAGCTGAGATTTGGTGGCTCGCAGAAGAATACCGTCAACCTTGGCTTCTCGTATGAATGGTTCGAGGGGCAGAGCTAGGTTAAAGGCGATGGTAGAGATATTATCAGGGATGATTTGGGTCAGATAGGTGGCAAAGGTGCGAATAGATTCCCACTCACAGACTACTCTCTCATGGGTATTTGTAAACTGAATAGCATTTTCACTATGAGAGGTGATAGTCCAGCAAATCATAGATCCACCGATTACCAGCGAGAGAAACTCTTCTTCTGGGGCTACGAGTGAGGTAGGAGGTAATGGTGTCTCTAGCCAAGAGAATTGATTGGAGTGGCTGTGGAGATGGGTAAGTATGGTTTTGATGTTGGTATTCATATCTATCGGTTAGTTGACGTGATACTTACGTTTGATGGCTCGGTCTTGCTCCTCTTGTTTGGCTTCAATGGTTGTAATGGATTGTTGTTTGAGACTGTTGAGATCTTGTGTTTGTAGTTTATGAACACGTTGAATCAGCGTATCTCGGGTATTGAGAGTGGGATCCTCAAGTACTTCAGCTAGAAGTACATTGAGAATAGTTCCGATATTTGGTCCAGGAGTAATATTGAGTTCTTTAATTAAGGTGTTTCCGTTAATAGCTAACATCGAAAGGCTGATAGGATCGGTTATGACTTTTTCTGCCATATACTCAAAGTGTCTGAGTCGGTATGGTCGGGCTTTGGGAGTCCCTGAACCGATACGATCACATTCACGGAGTTTTATGAGGTCTTTAATGTTGGTTACGCCAACGTTGCGGACAAGTTTTCGGACGGAGGATTCAGTTACTTCTCCAGTGTCATAGTAGAACATATGGTAGCGTACTAATTTAGACATTCGGTTGGTGAATCTTTTAGGATATTTTAATCGATTGAGAATTTCGTAGGCCATACTAGCTCCAACTACTTCGTGACCATGAAAGGAACAGGTTGGGCTAACTCCTTCTTTGGTGCGTGGTTTGGCAATATCATGAAGGAGTCCTGCCATACGGAGATCTAGGCTCCAGTTCATATCACAGGCGTGTTGCATTGTGCGTAAAAGATGTTCCCACACATCATAAATGTGATGTCCATTTTGCATTACCCCAATTCCTTCTTCAAGCTCAGGCATAATATGGGGGAGTAGTCGCGTTTCGTAAAGCAAAATAAAGCCATCCATCGCCCGCGGAGTCAGCATCATCTTGGTTAATTCATCACGAATACGTTCTTGTGAAATAGTGGCCAAAGAGGGAGCTAATGCTATCATGGCTGTTTTAGTCTCAGGATGGATCTCAAAGTCCATTTGTACGGCAAAGCGAACGGCTCGGAGAAGTCGGAGAGCGTCTTCTTGAAATCGTTCTTGAGGATCTCCTACGGTACGAATGAGCTGAGCTGTGAGATCGGTTTGGCCGTGGATGAGGTCTATTACTGTTCCGTCAGATTTCATCGCTAGAGCATTGATAGTGAAATCCCGGCGATGAATATCTTCTGATAATTCACTCACAAAGGTAACCTCGCTGGGGCGCCGATTGTCTGCATAGCCAGATTCGGTACGATAGGGGGTAGCTTCGATAATTTCAACGGTCTCATCGGCAAGTCTTCGCTTGATCCCAACCGTCCCAAAATTGTTTTCGTAGACTGAGTCAGGAAAGAGTTCTTGGATTTGCTCAGGTGTAGCATTTGTGGTAATATCCCAGTCTTTTGGAGTGATCTGACAAAGGATGTCTCGAACACTCCCTCCGACGATATAGGCTTCAAATCCAGCACGTTCAAAGGTATTCAAGATGTCTTGGATATAATCAGGTATCATAAGGTATAAAGGTAAGTTTTTATGGAAGCGCAAAGAATTATTGGAGCCAACGGTGGGGATCGAACCCACGACCTATGCGTTACGAGTGCATTGCTCTACCAACTGAGCCACGTTGGCGCTTCGCTATTATTATACCAAAGATAAGGAATTTTTCAATGAATGTGCTGAGTCACCCCCACACAGATTAGTTATAGCTGTGTGGGGCTCAATTATCTGGTTACTTAAAGTCTTTATGCCGAAAAATGGTTCGCCAGGTGAATCTTCGAATGTGCTCAAGAATGACATAGAATACAGGGAATGCTAAGAGTACTAAGGTGGTACTTGAGAGGAGCCCAAAGATAATGGAGAAAGCAAGAGGTTCCCAGAATGGATCCGATAATGCTAAAGGAAGAATTCCTACTAAGGTTGTGGCAGAGGTTGTAAACAGTGGTCTGAATCGTGCTTTTACTGCTTCAGAGATAGCTTCAGCGATTCCTTTCTCAGCTCGCATACTATTGGCAAAGTCGAGGAGTAGGATCGTATTGTTCACTACAATTCCAATGAGTCCAATAATACCGACCATTACAAAGAATGAGAGCGGATTATCGGTTATGAGCAGTCCGGGGAAGAGCCCTGGGAAGGCTAATGGTACTGCTGTCAGAATGAGGAGTGGTTGGGTGAATGAGTTGAATTGGAGAACGAGGAGCGCATACATAACTACGATAGCTATGATAAGGGCAAAGAGTGCTGATTGAAATGAATCAAGGTTTTCTCCTTCTTGTCCAAGATCAAAACCAATTGCGTCACGAGATAAATCATACTCATCACGGAACTCGTCGGTATCGAATTTTTCGGTAAGGGTTTCTTGGAGATCAAGAATGAGGGCTGTACTGGTCGGATTCGATACAGCAAATTGTACTGCCGCAAATCTTCGTCCATCTCGTTTGGCAATAGTATCTACGTTCGAGATGGCAATTTCGGTGACCTCTCCTTCATTGAGAGTAATGGTACCGATTTCTTCTTTGATCACTTGGGTGACATTTTGTAAGGTTTCCGTACTGTCATCAAATATTTGTAGAGTGACCTGAAAATCATCACTCGGTGGGCCAGCTCCAGCTTTTTCAGCAGAAACTTCGGCGTCCGTGATCAGTTCATCAAAGGCCTGATTGAGATTGGTAACAATAGTGGTCGATGTTGTTTCCCGATCACCAATAGGCGTTAGAGTTACGTACAGAAATGCTCCAGATGTGTTGGCATTGAAGTAAGTGATATCGTCAATATAGTCTCCAGCAATATTTCGGATGATTCTTTCAGATTGGATGGTTGTGTTGCGAGCATCTTGGATGGTTGTCTCTTCATCTTCTTGTTCAACACTTATCGTAATAGCATCAGTATCTTTGGCAGGAGCAAAAATGGAAAATTCTAGTTGATTGGCAACTGATAATCCACCTGCTATGAGTCCTATCGTAGCTATTAAGACTAATCCAGAGGCCCACCATCGTTGAACGTAGGCATGAACAAATCGATATGCTTGCTGTCCTATACTATCGAGTAAGCGTGGAAAGAAGTATACAATAGATTCAAGTACTCGAGACCACTTTGATTGTTGTTTGGTGTGATAATCTGGTAGGATAATATTTCCCAGAAAAGGAACAACAGATAATCCAATAATTAAGGATATGCTGAGAGCGGTAATGACAGTAATAGGAATCAATCGAATAAATTCTCCAAGAACACCAGAGACCGCAGCGAGAGGTGCAAAGACTAGTATTGTGGTCACACTTCCTGAAATATCTGCAATTCCTACGTTGTTAATGGCATGAATGATGGCTTCACGGCCTTTATATCCTTGTTTTCGGGAGTAATCGATGGCATCAATAACCACGATGGCATCATCTGCAACGATTCCAATAACTAAGATTAGGGCAAAGAGGGAGAGGGTATTTAGAGAGTATCCTAAAAGGAATAAGGCTCCAAAAGTAGTGGCCATAACAGTCGGGATAAAGAAGGCCATAACAATCGAAGATCTCCAGTTGACAAAGAGCATTAAAATAATCATAACAGCTAAGAGTCCTGTGATAGCATTACTCTCAAGCCCAGATATCTGTTGGGTGAGACTCCGAGATAAGTCTCCTCCTCCAAATATTACTTCAAATCCATCGAGGTCTCCGCGTTCTTCCATTTCGGTTACCGCGTTTTGTACGGATTCAGAAAATTCAATGGTGCCTACAGAAGTTTGTCGTACTGCTCCGATCAAAATAGCGTCTTTGAAGACAAGATTATTGTCTTCATCGCGAAAACCTGATCTCCCAAAGCCAATAGTCTCTGTTGTCGTTTCTCCAGTGATAGGATTTGTTCTTTCTTCTGTTAAATCAGTAACATTAGCTCGTATAACGGTAGAAAGTTTTTGAATTTCTGAGGCGAGCATTTCTGCTTGTTCTGTGAGCTCATTTGTCGTTTTATTTTCTCCGATAAGACTAAAAACAAGGTCATTTTCACCATCAAAGGCAGCTGCATTAATTGTCCTATATTGAGGGGTTACATCATCTGGGAGGATGACGGTTGCCTGAAGTTCGTCACGGATGAGTTGAATACCTTCTTTGTCAGGTGTCCCTTCCTGGAATTCAACCACTATATTTGAAAAGACATCAGTAGTGGTGGATCGTACAGCTCGTACTTCTTCAATATTAGTGATGGCTTGTTCTATTGGCTGAGTTATCTCTTGATCTACGAGTTCTTGATCATCCACAAAGTATGGTGTCTGAACGAGTACTACTGGTACTTCGATTGCTGGAAATCCTTCTCGTTTGAGAAAGGTTGTGTATGAAGCAAATCCGACTATGAGGAGTCCGAGCATCATTAAGATGCTGACTCGCCAGTTATTGACAAAAAAGAGTGAGAACTTAGTGATGATTGAGGGTTTGCTAGAATTATCCATATATATAGCGTGAAATGATCAATAATAGTAATGCAGAAAGAACCATAAAATAAAGTAACACTTTGTTCATTATACAGAGTGTTGTCTGCTTTAACAATAGATTATAGGTGTTATATTCGTATTATTGGATATCTTTCTGTGGTCGAACTTGACGTTTCAGATGTTCTTTTGTTTTTTCTGATAGATCATCCCAATGGGTATCAGTGAGAGCTCCTTCGATACTGTAAAGATAATAACACATAGGCCAGATTCGATCTGGAAATTGTTCTTTGAGTTGTGTGTAAATTTTGACTGATCCACGTTTTTGGAGCTCAGCGTACGTATCTACCCCAATGAGACTGAGATTTTTTCGAATTGTAGGACCGAGATTTTTGCAAGAAGAGAGCTTTTTCATATGCCTTGTGTTATGAATACGATATTTGAACAATTGTTCGCATAGCTCCAGCTTCCAAGAATAGCTCAATCGAAATATGTCAGCTGTTAACAATATTATATCATATTTTTTGATCTGTATGGCGAGCGTACTGTTGGGAAAAAGATGTATACATACCTTCGGCAATATGAATGGTATCTCAACGAGTGGTCATAGGATATGCTGAAGGAGTACCGTTCTCTGCATTTTTGGGGTATAATACGGGTATTGTATGAAACCTGTTATCAACTATGTAAATTTACCAGGAATATGAAACATCTCAAATATTATCTCATTGCCTTTGGGTTTACCTGGACTGTATGGATAGTCAGCTTTATGATTGTCGAATGGCAGAATTACACGATTCCTGCTCAAGAAGCTGTCTTTGAGGTGGTCACCACGGACTTTGTGCAAAGTCCATTACACTTACTGGCTATCGTGCTGTTTAGTTTGGGGGTGTATGGACCGTTGATTGCTTATGGAGTACTTCAAAAAGATAAAAGTTGGCGGGTGAAGGCTATTCCCCGTGCGATGATTCTTTTTGCAGTCGTATTCGCCTTGGCTTTGGGGCTTATTCCCGGTTTTGTGGCTGCAATAATCGCGAATACGTCTTTTGGAGTGACTCTCCCATTACTTACTCTACCAATATATTTAGTGTATCAAATTGTTACGAGCGGTACGGAGGAGTTTGGTTGGAGAGGGTATCTCTTACCCAAGTTCTTGGAAGAAGATAATGCCGTGGAAGCTGGCTGGAAGTCTGGCTGGGTCTGGGCGATTTGGCATTTCCCTTTGGTTATCTATTTATACTCAGCCTTACCAATTGCTATTATCATCCCGACTTTGATTGGGTTTAGTTTTAATATTGTGGGAATGTCGATTATCTATGCGTTTTTGTATGTAAATTCCCAGTCTCTCTTGTTAGCGGTGATTTTTCACGCTATGACTAATACGTTTTCTCTTTATTTACTTGGTTCTACCGAAAATCCTGTGGTTGGATTCTTGCCAGCTATTATTGTCTGGGGAAGTGTGGCATATCTCAGGTCCCGATTTGGAGAAGACTTGGTGATTCAGTAATGGTCTTATTTCCAATCAATAGCATCTTTACCGTGGTTTTCTAAATATGTATTACATTGGCTGAAGTGATGTTGTCCAAAGAAATGCTTTACGGAGAATGGGGAAGGATGGGCTGAGGTTAAGACTAAGTTTTTATCTTGGTCAATAAGAGAACCTTTTTTCTGAGCATACTTGCCCCATAGAAGATATACCAGGTCTGTTTTGTGGGTATTGAGCTCTCGAATGATACTATCAGTAAAAGATTCCCAGCCGAGATTTTTATGAGATGCTGGAGTGTTGGCTTGGACTGTAAGGACAGAGTTCAGGAGGAGGACGCCTTGAGTAGCCCATCGAGTTAAATCTCCTGATGGGAGTGGGGTTATATTAAGGTCAGATTCTATTTCTTTGAAGATATTTCTTAAGGAAGGGGGAATCTTTTGATTTGCATTGACGCTAAAGGCTAGTCCGTTGGCTTGCCCTACTCCGTGATAAGGGTCTTGACCAATAATAACTACTTTTACTTGACTCCATGAGCAAAGATTAAGGGCTCGAAAGATATTTTCAGGGGATGGATAAATGGTATGTTGATTATACGCATTTGTAATAGTTTTGAGTAAACATTGATAGGAGTCTTTGGAAGTCTCGGATTCTAGATGCTGATGCCAAGTGGGAGGGATGGTTATCATAGGCTAGAGTTTAGAGTGATAGAGTATTCTTTGAATAACCAATCCAAGCCATAATAAAGCTGCAATAACGGTCACTAGGGTTGAAATCCATAGTCCAAGAGTTGCATAGGTCCCAGCAATAGCTGCTAAACAGAAAAAATATGGCACGGAAGTAAAGTAGGTGACGGGACCAGTTTTGGTTTTAAATCCTGAAACTAATTGAGGAATAAGAGAGATAGAGAGGATTATGTTGGCTATTGTGAGTATGATATCTTGAGACATACCAGATGATATTCTTTATAATACACGGGAATGTATTCGGTTCGAATCTTGTTGCTTCCTTATTAGAATATGAAGATTTTTTATATATCTTTGAAAGGTTGATAATTCTCTGCGGAGAGAGAGGGATTCGAACCCTCGATACCTTTCGGTATACACGCTTTCCAAGCGTGCGCACTAGGCCTCTATGCGACCTCTCCTGTTTCACGATGTATTCTACCAAAAAATAGATACTTTGCCTAGTCTTGGTAACTATCTCGGTACATATGGTATACTAAATACAGAAAAGATATATAATTCACTAACTGTATTGTTGTTATGATTCGTACGCGTATTGCTCCATCACCAACGGGACTCTTGCATATTGGAACTGCTCGCACAGCATTGTTTAATTATCTCTATGCCAAGAGTCAGGGAGGTCAATTTATTCTTCGTATTGAAGATACGGATCAAGCTCGATCAACCCAAGAATTTGAACAAAATATTGTTACTGGTCTTGAATGGTTGGGGCTCCACCCAGATGAAGGGATTACTACGAGTGGTTCGAAAGGGGATTTTGGACCGTATCGTCAAAGTGAACGGACGGAGTTGTATCGGCCATACTTAGAGCAGCTGATTGTGTCAGGTGCTGCATACTGGGATACTACTCCTCTTGAGGAGATTGCTCAGCAAAAAGAACAAGCTCAACAAGCAAAGAGGCCCTTTGTCTATCGGCCAGAATGTCGAGAACAACAAAATGAGTATCGAGATGGTGCTGTGTTGCGATTTAAAGTACAGGATGAAGTGATTTGGTTTGAAGATAAAATTAAGGGCAAAATTGAATTTGATATGTCTTTGATGGGAGATTTTACCCTTTCGAAAGGGTGGGATAATCCGCTCTATAACTTTGTAGTAGTGATTGATGATGAGTTAATGAAGATTACGCATATTATTCGTGGAGAAGATCATATTTCTAACACACCTAAACAAATTGTGATAAATCGAGCCTTAGAATTTTCTCGTAAGACATTTGCTCACTTACCGTTAATATTAGCTCCTGATCGATCAAAAATGTCAAAGCGACACGGAGCGGTGTCTATCGACCAGTATCGTCAAGAAGGATATCTCCCTGAAGCCTTAGTCAATTACTTTGCTCTTCTTGGATGGAATGAAGGCAATGATAGGGAAGAATATAGTCTTGAAGAATTGATACAAAAATTCACCTTAAAACGGGTACAAAAGAGTGGAGCGGTCTTTAATATCGATAAACTCCAATCAGTTAATGCCAGTTATATTAAAGCACTGCCACTCGAGCAAAAGATAACTTCTGGAGTGCAATTTTTATCTCAAAATAGGTATAATATTCAACATCTTGCTCAAGATCAACTCGAACGTGCTATTGACCTGGAGTGTCAAAGAATAAAAACATTTGGAGATATCGGAGAAGGCATTGACTTTTTGTTCAAAGATCCAGTATACGATTCAAATATTTTGCTTTGGAAGGATATGAGCATAAGCGATGTCAAAGAAAACCTTGAGTGGGTTCGGCAAGTAGTGTATAATATAGAGGAGAAGACATCTAAAGAAATTGAACAAACCGTTAAAGCAGAGATACAACAAGATAATCGTAAACCTGGATGTGTTCTCTGGCCTTTGCGAGTAGCTCTATCAGGAAAAGAGCGTTCGCCATCACCCTTTGAAATCCTGACTATACTCGATAAACCAACCGCTCTTAACCGAATAGACACAGCTCTGAAACTCCTTTCTGAAAGATAACTCTGTGTAGATGTGTCATATACCAAATAGTACATATGAAAAATCTTATTACGGGAATAGTGTGTTTGACGATACTCTGGGGAAGTGCTTTCTCTATAGGAGAAGCTTCTCAAGCAGAAATTAATCGAAAAACGCAACAGATTCAAAATATTGAGCAACAGATTAAACAAATCGAAGGAAGAAAAGCTCAAACAGAACAACAAAAAGCTGCTCGGGAACGAGAAGCAGCTCAGTTGCGGACACAAATTGGACAATTAAATGCTGATATAAACTCCATAGAAGCTCGAATTAACGATGTGGGTGCTGAGATTCAACAGAAAGATACTCAAATAGCTTCTACAAAAGAAAATATAGTTACATTAGAACAGCAAATTGAAGAGCAAAAAAATAATATTGCTGAATTGGTAAAAGAAATGTATCAGAGAGTAGCTTTTCGAAATGATATAGCAATTGCTCTTTCTACAGATACTATTTCAGATGCTTTTTCTGAAATAGAATATACTGATGGAATTCAAGAGAAGATTCGCGAGACTTTAAGCTCAATTATGGCAAAAAGAGATGCTTTGGCTCAAGAGCAGGAAAAGTTGAATGCAGAAAGAGGGAGTTTGGCTACTGCTCAAGAAAATCTTCGAAACCAGCAAATTCAAATTCAGACTCAGAGAAATCAGACAGCCAATCAGGTGCAAGCTTCACAGAATGCCGCGTCTCAATTGGGAGCGAGTTTGAATAGTTTGAGTAGTCAAGAGCAACAACTCCGTCAACAAATGAGTAAATTCTATGCGGAATTAGTTTCAATGCGTTCGAGAGTTATTTCTTCCGCAGAGAGCCCTTTAGGTACTATTATTTGGCCAACTAACTCAAATAGATGTACGCAGGGATATGGAATGACCCGATTTGCTCAAAGTGGCGCTTACGGAGGAGCTATTCATAATGGAATCGATATAGGAGGAAATGGAAATCCCGTATATGCTGTAGCAAATGGAACAGTGGTTGGAAGATCTTCTGGGACCTGTCCAAACAGTGGATATAGTAGTTGTGGTGGAGGATGGGGAAATTGGTTAGCAATTCGACATGGCTCAGGTCACGTAACTTTGTATGCTCACCTTGCAGGAGCTCCTACAGTTGGAGTAGGACAAGGTGTAACTCAAGGAGCAACGATAGGGTATATAGGTAATTCTGGCTTCTCAACGGGGCCTCATCTTCACTTTGGTATCTATCAGTCATTTGGTTTGACCTCTACAGGGAATCCATCTTATGGTGGCACTATCAATCCAGAAGCATACTATAATGTTTCTTGTTGGAGATAAATACTACACAATGATTATGTCCAAAACAGTGCCTATTGTTTAGCTTTAAAAAGTATATATAACGTAAAGCCTCTAACTTTATTTAAGTAAAGTTAGAGGCTTTTGAGTTAGGGGTAAGATTCATTGAAGTTTGAGTTTTGACCGACATTGATCTTGCACAAAATCAGTCTTTCTGATACAATACTTAGGTATTTATTTGCCAGATCGTCTAATGGTAGGACACCAGGTTTTGGTCCTGGCGATCGGGGTTCGAATCCCTGTCTGGCAACCATAAGTAAGAAAAATGTACACTATAGAATATAGCCTGAAGGACTAAAACCAGGAAAGGGTGTTGGGAAAACCTGGGTTTTCCCGTGGCGGAGACACTAGAACCGAGGGGTTCTAGAGAGCGAAGCGAAGTTTTGGCCCTGGCGATCGGGGTTCGAATCCCTGTCTGGCAACTATAATCAAAAGATCTCCCTCGGGAGGTTTTTTGGTTATCTGTTACTTAGTTGGGGTTCGAACCCAAGGAGGGGCGATGGGGAACCTGGGTTCCCCGTGGAGGAAGTATCGAAACCGAGTGGTTTCGAGGAGCAAATCGTATTTGCGACGGGTTCGTAATCCCTGTCTGGCAACAAATTCCCCCCTCACTCGTATATTTCCCCCAACACCCTTGTCTCAAGAACCCACGGTTCTCGACACTCGCTATCGCTCACTGCTCTCCTACACGGGGGAAATAACACCTACTGCATCCGACGTTCATGAACAAGTTCTCTCTGCCTTCCTGCGCAGGGGGGGTGTTTTTTGCGATGCAAAAAAGACAACATACTGAAAGACACAAACTACACCAATCGAGTCTTAGGACTAAAACCAGGAAAGGGCGATGAGATCATCGATCTTGAAGGGGAGGGGGAAAGTTGGGAAAGCGTGGGTTTTCCAGGAGCCTGTGGCGACGGGTGTTGGGAACACCTGGGTTTCTCGGGACATAATTTTTCTTTCAAAATAAAAAATATGATATAATGAAAGTATTCCAAAAATTGAAATTACGTAATTATGCCACAAAGAATACCGAGATACAATACGAAAACTTTTCCAGCAAAAGTATCCCTGAAGAGAAAGAACACTTCCCAAAAAATGTTAGTGGGCATTGGTTCATTGATATTACTTGTAATGATAGGTGGCGTGACGTACTCTCTGGTAGGAATGTATCAGCGTAAGTATGCTATTGAGCAAGAGAAAGAAGAGTTTAAGAGACAGATTGCTCAGATACAACAAGAATCACAGGAACTGGCACAAATTAGAGAATTTATTACTACTCGAGAGTATCAAGAAAGAGAGGCCCGTCAACGGTTAGATCTTTCTTTCCCAGGAGAAGAGGTTCGTATTGTAACCCCGTCAAGTATTGTGGATAACTTGTCAGATGATGATGTGGTGAGAGTTTTGAGGGAACCAAAATCAGAGGAAATGCTCAAAGCTGAGACAAATCCTCAGAAGTGGTGGGCTTTCTTCTTCGATAAACAGCGACTCTAAAGAAAGAGTCCAGGAAGAAGAGATACTATCATCCCTAAAGCAATAAAAAGTATTGCTGCTACAAACATTGTTTTCTTGGCTATTCTCTTGATTCGTGAAAATTTCATATGGATTTGAAGTTAATCTAATTATAGGATATAATATATATAGAAAAGTAGCAATAACGCAAGTAACGACATGAGTACAGTATCCCATACAATCCACGTAGACCACCGAGATCAGATCGGAACCAAGAAATCTAAACTACTCCGAGCACAAGGGATTGTTCCTGCCACATTATATGGATCAGGTATCAAAGAGCCTATTTCTCTCCAAGTATCAGCCCGAGAATTCTCTATTCTTCTTGATAACGTAGAAGAATCAAGCCTTGTAGATATTGTATATAAAAAGAAAACATACAAGACATTGCTCCGAAATATTGAGAGAAATCCTTTGAAGAATGAATTTTTCTCAGTTGACTTTTATGCTCCAAATCTGAAAGAAACTACTGAGGTGGAGGTTGCACTTCACTTTGTTGGAGTGTCAGAATCTGAAAGTCAGGGAAATATGTTAATTAAATCTCACGACTCAGTATTGATTGAAGCACTTCCAACCGAACTACCTGAATTTATTGAAGTAGATATTTCTGAACTCAAGACAGTTGATGATCTTATCCGCGCTGGAGACGTTCAATTACCAACTGGAGTTACTTTGCAACTGGATCCAGATGAAGTAATTGCCTATACTGAAGCTCCTCGAACTGAAGAAGAACCAGATGATCTTAGCTCAGCTGAAATGGATGCGATTGAAGCAGCTCAGACAGCTGCCCCCAATGAAGAAGAGTCATCTGAAGCGTAAACACAATACATATTAAACCCATTATACTAATAAAATATATACAAAAAAATGAAATCCTTCTCTCTCCTCATCAGTGGAATTGTGATTGGAACTACGCTGTTTGCCCCGCTTGTAGAAGCACGGGTTATATCAGCTTCTCAACTGGAAGAAGCTCGTACAAACCTTCAAAAAGAACTCACGCGGGTTCAAGAACTTAGAGAATCTCAATCAAAAGTAGATACTGAAGTTCGCACAATTGAAGAAGAAATGGTTTTTCTTGATACTGAAATTGAAACATCTGAAAAGGAAATTGAATCAACAAATGTTCAAATCGAGAAGATTCAAGATGAGTTGAGTTCAACTCGTGACTATATAGCCCAGCTAGAAGAAACAATTCAATCTCAGAAAAGGTTAATGGAGCAATATATCCATCAGCTTTATATCAAACCTCGAGTCTCTTTGATTCGTATCGTATTATCCAACGAACGTCTCTCTGATATTTTTGGTTCTGTGGAGCAAACCAGTGCTATTCAAAGCTCTATTACCGAAACTATTCAACTTATTGAAGCCAAAGAAGCAGAAATTATACAGGAGAAACAACACCTTTTTGATAAAGAAGAGGACCTCATTTCTTTTCG
>PXDG01000100.1 GCA_003565105.1 Parcubacteria group bacterium
CGAGAAAATGAACATTAAGATCAGAAAAACCATCGTAAAGAAGTTGAACGGGAAGTGGCAATGGGGTATGACAGTATTCAAGGGTGATCGGGTTATGGCAACGTGTAAAGTCGCTTCAGTCTTTGATTTGGACAGCGAAGAGATCGCTCAAAACGACATGAACGAGATGTGTTCGATCTTGAATCTTTCCGACGCTGAAGTTGTTTGATTTATATAAAAGGGATATGCATGGGAGCGTTTGGCGATACGGTCAGTCTTGAACGGTCGGCGTTAAAAACAGTTCTTTCAAGCAGTATGCTGGCGGGAATGTATCTCCCGGCATTGCGAGAGGAATGGTTCACGTCCGACCAGCGTCGTTTTATTTTAGACATTGCCAAAAAGACAATGTCGGACTCACGGTCACTGCTTACAAAACAGATATTCGAGTTTGAAGCAGCCTCGCGGTTGACGGACAAGCAACAAGCATACTGTCTTGCCGAGTGGGATATTATAAAAGAGCAATTGGAGACTGACCCCATTGAAGCGGTCATCGTAAAATTGCGTGAGGCATATGTCGGTCGGCAGATCATTACGGTAACCGATGATATTGCAACCAAACTTGCAACAGGAGAGATCGAAGAAGCTCTGTCTCTTTTGAAACAGAAAGCCATGTCCATTGGCTCGACAACGGAGGCAAGCCCCACGGTTGCTTTGTATGACGTGGACAGGCGCCTGAAGATCATTGAGGACAAGATAAAGAACCCCGAAAAGTATATGGGGATCAAGATTGGGTTTCCGTCGTTTGACTTGCGGACGGGCGGGATATTCCGAAACGAAATGACCTTGATTGCCGGGGTGACGGGACAGGGCAAATCAACCCTTATAAAGCAAATCGCCTACAACATTGTTCATTTGAATGCAGGGGTGAATGTTCTTCATATCGCAAACGAAGAACATTTAGAGCAGGTGGAGTTTAAATACGATTCGGTTTTCACCGAAGTACCCTATGAAGAATTCAAAAAAGCGACCATCTCGGATGCAGATCGGGATGCGTGGTTGAAGTTGATGCGTGACAATGATTCACAGAACAAGGTCGGCAAGGTCTTTGTAAAAGAGGTTCCCGCATTTACCGATGTGACATTGGTGGAGCAAGCGTACAGGGAGTTGGAGGGTAAGGGGATTCGGATTGACGTTATCCTGATTGACCACTTGCCGCACATCATGCCGATTATGAAAGCATGGGGTGAGAATGATGAACGTGGCAAAGCAGCAGCGGATTGCAAGCAGCTTGCGCGGTTTCTTCATTGTGCGGTTGTTGTCCCGACTCAGGCTGCGACGGATGTTGAGAAAAAGCAGGAGCGTGGGAAACGGGCATCAAAGATGGATGTCTACGGTTCCAAGGCACAGGTTCATGTGGCGAACACATTCATAATCATAACCAAGCGTGGTCTGGACGGGGATGACAGCATGGAGGATTGGCAAAAGGACGTTCTTCTCCTTGCCGACGTTCAGAAGAATCGAGATGGTCCCCCATTCCCGTTCGGGATACGTCATCGTGTTAAGGTCGGGCGAATGGAGGAGATCGATCCCGAATTGGTAGGACTTCCGGGGCGGACTTTGCCAGCATCGGTAAGTAAGGCGTTGGAGGGGGACGACGATGACGAGGATGGGGTCGTTTCCGAAGGGGAAGATGAACAACAGAGCTTTGACGAGCGGGACTTTGATGCCTCGGATGAGGATATTCCCGATGAAATTGATGACATTCTTTACGAGGAGGGCGAATAGTATAAATTTGTTTGAATTGATGGCGTATAATGGATTTGGTTTGGAATGGAGTTAGGGAATAACGGTAGGAGGTAAAATGAGCAAGGTGAAAGAGTTGGACTATTTGGGAAATCTGGACATTGGGGATAAGTTCTCGGGTGTTTATTATGTCGAGGATTCGTTTATCCGGAAGACGGTTCAGGGAAAAGACTTCATGGATATAACCCTACGCGACAAGACTGGCAGTCGCAAAGCGAAATTCTGGGGTGTCGTTCCGGGTATTAAGAAGGGGGATTTTGCCCTTGCGTCAGGAGCGGTTGAAGATTATCGGGGAAACCCGTCGTTCGTTTTGGCGAATCTTGAGTCGGTGGATGAGCCGTCAGATCTTTCGGATTACCTTCCGGTTTATGCGGATGCCGACAACTTGGTTGATCGGATGGACGTTCTGCGCGAGAGCTTGAACAAAGCAGCCGAAAAAGCCGACTTGCAGATTGTTGGCGAAATCGTCGATGCGGTTTACGGCAACGGGGCATTCTTTAACAAGTTGGTTACGGTGCCGGGAAGTCTTGCTCCCCATTATGGGTGCCAGAGCGGTTTGCTGGCGAATGTTGTACGGGTTGGTGAGACTGCAATTCAAATGGCTTCAAATTACGGGTTGAAACCCGAAGAAGAGGTTCTGGTTTATGCGGGAGCCATGCTTTGCATGATTGGCGGAGTTGATGCCTATGGGTTTGATAACTGCATGCCCGTCCTCACCACCAACGGTCAGTTGCTTGGGGTGACCAACTTGACCATGATCCGAGTCTCCACGGCTGCCAAGCGAGCCTCAGCCGAGCGGTCTAAGGCAAAAACGCTTAAGGATACCGATGGCGGGATAATTGGTCGTCTTCTTCACGTAATCGCAGCGGCTCTGAATTACGGGGATGAGCCGGTTCTGCCAATGACCAAAGAGGCGATTGTGGTTGCCAATGCGGTGCGGAGTGATACGGAGATTGTTGCATCGCTTAACTTCATCGAGAACGACCAGAATGGCGACTCGGAGTTCACAGCGTATGACCCTGTTTTGCGGCGGCGGTATTTCAAGGGTTAAAAGTTTGTCATGGACGATGTTGAACGCAAATCCAATGAGAAATTTAACGATTTGTCATGGTTGATGCCTGCGGTTGATCTTGAGTCTGCATTGGAGCGGCTCGGGTCAACCGTTGAGTCAGCTTCTTCTGTCGAAATTCGGGCGACCTGTCCCGACCATCATATATTCACCGGGGTGCGTCCATCGGGTGCTGATTGGAGCGTGAACCGCGAGACGGGCAAGACGTTCTGTTTCACTGAAGGGCGAGGCTCCAATATCGTATGGACGGTTGTTCGGGCATTAAAGACAACACCGGAAAACGCTGTCGAATTCTTGA
>PXDG01000077.1 GCA_003565105.1 Parcubacteria group bacterium
CAAGGATTTGAAGTTGTAGAATATGATTTTCCCAGATACGGTGAAAAAAGCGCTGTTATGGTCGAAGAATATCTTAATGGAAATTTAGGAAGTGTAAATGAAGTAGATTCTTATCAAGCCAGCGTTCTTTACGCCGTGGATAGGTTCGCTGCTTCTAAAGACATGAAAAACGATCTTAAACAAGGAAAAATAATAATTTCTAATAGGTATGTTAGTTCAAATAAAATTCATCAAAGCTCTAAAATAAAAGATCAGAAAAAACTAGCTGAATTTTTGGTTTGGCTAGAGGATTTAGAATATGAAAAACTGAAAATACCTAAGCCTGATAAAGTCATTTTCTTAAACATGGATTATAACATAGGAAGAGAGCTCGTTTTAAAAAAAGAAGCAGAGGAAAGAAAGTATTTGAAAGGAAAAAAAAGAGATTTGCATGAAGAAAATGAGACGCATATGAAAGAAGCTCACCAAAGAGCTTGCTCACTTGTAAAAAAATATGATGATTGGGTCGAAATAAAATGTGATGTTGATAACAAACCCCTGCCTATTGAAGACATACAAAAAGAACTTTTAGATTTGACTTTAAATATAATAAAATAAACTTAAAAGTTAAAATTATCAAAACCCTTATATAGTAAACTAAACTTAAAAAAGGATATGGTTATCAGTGAAGATCTTCTAAAAAAAATAAGCCCTAGTGAAAAAAAGGTATTTTTAAAACTAATAAAAACAGATGCTAAAACTTCTACTGAATTAATACAGAAAAGCGGTTTAAATAACGCCGAAGTAATTAGAAGTTTAAAATGGCTTGAAGAAAAAAAATTATTAGAGTTAAAAGAAAGAGAAATTCAAAGTATAACCTTTACTGAGTTAGGAAAAAAATATGAAAAAATAGGTTTGCCTGAAAGACGGTTCTTAGAGAATGTGAAAAATGCTTCTAAAAAGAAATCTCAATTAAAATTAGATGAACAAGAAATAACTGCATCTATTGGAATTTTAAAAAGACAAAATGCAATTAGCATATCCAAAAAGGAAGAATTAGTTTTTAGTATAACTAAGCAAGGTAAAAAATTGTTAAAACAAAAATTAGAAAGTGAAAAAGTATTTGAAAATAAATCTGACTTGCCACTTCTTAAAAAAAGAGGATTGGTAGAAGAAAAAATAGGTGTTGAATACGAAATATTAAATGTTAAAAAAGAAGTTGAAAATCCTCTTAAGAATTCTAAATATGAAGAAAAACTAACTCAAAAAATGCTAAGAGATAAGAGTTGGAAAAACAAAGTTTTTAGAAGTTATGATTTGAATGCTAAAGCTCCAATAAAAGATCATGGAAAAAAGCATTTTGTGACGGAAGCTATAACTTATATAAGAAATATTTGGTTGCAACTAGGATTTGAAGAAATGAAAGGAAATCACGTTCAAAGCAGTATGTGGAATTTAGATGCCTTATTTGTTCCTCAAGACCATCCTGCAAGAGAACTTCAAGATACGTTTTATGTTGATTATGTTTCAGATTTAGATAAAAATGTGTTTAAAGCTATTAAAAAAGCACATGAAACTGGTGGAGAAACAGGGAGTAAAGGTTGGGGATATAAGTATAGTAAAGAAATAGCTCAAAGCACTATGTTAAGAACACATAACACTGTTTTAACAGCTAGAGCTTTAAGTAAATTAAAAAAAGAAGATCTTCCAAAAAAATATTTTGCGATCGGTAAAGTTTATAGAAATGAAGCTTTAGATTGGAAGCATTTATTTGAATTTCAACAAGTTGAAGGATTTGTGATAGATGAAAAGGCTAATTTTTTGGCTTTAAAGAATTACTTAAAAGATTTCTTTAAAAAAATGGGATATTCAGATGTGAGAATAAGACCTGCTTACTTTCCTTATACTGAACCTAGTGCAGAAGTAGACGCTTATAATGAAGAAAAAAAAGAATGGGTAGAAGTGGGAGGAGCAGGAATTTTAAGGCCTGAAGTAGTCAGAACACTTATGGGTTTTGACTGTAAAGTATTAGCATGGGGTCTTGGTCTTGAAAGAATAATTTCGAGTTATTATCAAATAAAAGATATACGAGAGATTTATGATAATAACATAAATGAAATAAAAAATAAAAAACTTTTTTTAAAAAGGTGAACTTATATGTCAAAAGACTATGAAAAATTAAAAGTGAAAAAACCAAAATTGAGATATCAAATAGGTGTTTTGGGAAGCAGTAAATCTATTTGTACAAAAAAAGCATATGAACTGGCATTTAAAGTTGGTCAAGAAATAGCAAAAAGAGGGCATGTGACACTCACAGGAGGAGGTCATGGAGTTATGGAGGCTGCTATGAAAGGCGCAAAAAAAGAAGGTGGTCAAACAATAGCTGTTTTACCTTGGGAAACAATGGATAGAGTTAATGATTATGCAGATATAAAAATAGCAACAGGTATTGGTTGGAGTAGAGATAGTATAAATGTAACAAGTAGTCATGGGGCTATTTTAGTACATGGTGGTGCTGGGACGCTTAACGAAGCGACTTTTTGTTATATGATGAGAAAACCAACTGTTGCTCTAATACCTAGTGGAGGGGTGGCTGCTCAGGTTGCAGATAGATTTTTTGATGAAAGACATACCACTGCTATTTTAGGAGTTAATACACCAAAGGAAGCTGTTGAAAAATTATTAGATTTAATTTCAAAAGATACTCCCGAATTGACTAAGTTTGATGAATTGAGAATTGATGCTGAAGCTAAACAAAATAGGAAAGTGAAAATAAAAAATGCCAAAAATTAGTTTGAAAAAAGACAAAGTATTGAAAATAATTGGAAAAAAAGTTTCTGATAAAGATTTATTAGAAAAAATTCCTTATTTAGGTACTGATCTTGAAGAAATAAGTGATAATATAGAAGTGGAAATATTTCCAAATAGACCTGATATGCTTAGCATAGAAGGTTTTAGTAGAGCTTTGAGTAGTTTCTTAGAGATAAATTTAGGTGTAAGAGAATATAAAGTTCATAAAAGCGATTATAAAGTACTAGTAGATAAAAGTGTTAATAAAGTTAGACCTTTCACTGTTTGTGCTGTTTTAAAAAATGTTAATATAAATCAAGCTTTATTAGATGATTTAATTGCAACTCAAGAAAAAATACACATA
>PXDG01000015.1 GCA_003565105.1 Parcubacteria group bacterium
CCATTTTTCAACCTCCTGTTCTCTTTTTTTCTGCTCCGATGATGAAGACACATTAGATTCTGCAGATTCATCAGTTGGCACACCTTCCTTATTTTCATTATTTTGCTGTGCTTGCTGGCTTCTATCAATCAGTTCTATAACCTTGTCACATTTGTCTTGTATCTCACTTTTCGTCTTAACAGATAGGTCTGAGTCACTCTGCAATTCTTCTAAAATACTCTGGATTTGTTCTCTTCCTTGGTTTGGGTTAAGTTCTTTTGAACTTACTCGATACTTTATTATTTGAGCTTTAGACTGATAAACAAGATTTTTTAACTGTGAATCTGAAGTATCTTTATGAGCATTTACAAATTCCTCCCTAATCTTCTTCTCATCTATATTGACTTTTGCACGATTTACGTTAAAGTTAAATTCGCGTATTATCTCATCTACCTCTTTAGTGTTCTTTTCTGAGGGGTTTTCACCTTCTTCGTTAAGATTTTCGCCATCTTTAGAACCTTCATCACTAGAAAGCATAGCTTTTTTTATATCATCTAAGTCGTCCTTCCACAAATTAGCAGAACTAGATTTTGAGTTTTGAGTTTTTGTTTCATTTTTACCAGCTGACTTCTTAGTGGGTTCAGGCTGATCCCCAGAACCTAGATTAGCTGAAGGGTTTTTATGTTCTGGTTGATTCGAATATTCTGTTGGAGATTCTTTTTTCTCAAAGGCTGATTTTTTAACACCGAGTTTTTCTACCATTGACGGTACAATGAATGACGAACCTACCAATAGCCCACCTCTTATCATCAATTCACTTGCTTTATCTTGAAGGATATCTTGAATAGATTTGTCTAACCCTTTAACTCCAATTTTTTGAGTAAAATTTACTACTCGATTTTCAACAGACGCTGCTCCTTCTGGCCAAGCACTTAACCATTTATTTTCTCCAGTTTGTTTGAAGGCCTCCTCCCAAATTTTGTTAGATCTATCGAGAGAATTATCAACAATATTTTTTACTTCTGTTTCAAATACTCCAGATACTTTGTCTTGAATATGTTCCGAAAGTGCTAAATTTTCAGCGTTTGATTTGACTACTTCCTCGGCTCCAAGTTCTTGAGCGACAGTATTCAAGCTATCTCCTGTTACCAAATCCGCACTACCAAAGAGAGCCGCTGCATTACCCGCTAGTCCTAGGGCCCCAAACCAGCTTCGCGTCTTCCATCTATTAGCTCCCGTAAGAACTTTCTCGTTCTTTTTAAAATCAAGAATCTTTTCGTACTTACGAGTCTCATTAATTTTTTCATCTTCCATTCTACGAAGTTTCTCAGAAATATTAGAGTCTCTTTCGGTATCAATCTTTTCTGGAGTATTTGAATCTCGAGAACTTTTAATATCTTCTGCTGAGTCGCTTATTTGATCTTCCTTGAGAAGAATTACTTGATACCTTTGGATTTGATCTTCTAACATACGAATCATTCGCACATCTTTAAACGAGTTCTTTTTGCTAAATACTTGCTCACTATTACCTAAGGCAGCAATTTGAGTATCTTGTAGCAACTCTTTAACTCCGAGTAACTGATCGTAATTTTCTTTGAGTCGTGTATATGCTTCTTGTTTTGACATTGCACTCACTGTTACAAGATCATATGAGTCAGCTTTGTTATATTGGTGCACTCCATCATCATTAGGGTTAGCTCTTACAAGTTTCTTATTATAGAAAGCTTTAAAGTCATTTAAGGCTTTTTTACTCTGAGCAATAATACTATCTTGATTATTCTCAATTGATTCAGTTGATGAATCATACTGTGCTCCGTCTATGGTTATTTTTCCTGTCCGATACAAATTCTCAATTGTTTCTAAGGGAACATACTTCTGAGCTTCTTCTTTCCATTTCTTTTGAAACTCTTCAGTACTAAATTTTGTATTTTTTGCTTGAGCTTCTTTCCGCATAGTTTCTTTCAATTGATCTCGTAAAGAAACTAATTCAGCAGAACTTTTAACTTCAGCATTATTATTTAATCTTTCCAACCATTTTTCCAACCATTTTTCTGTACTCTTTTCTGATTCTCCTTCCGTCTGTTTTGGCACAAACTCAAATTTTTTTCCATTAGTAATAGTATTCTGCATTGCCTCCAAGTCTCGATCTAAGAGTATATCTGCATAACTTTTTTCCAACAACCGATTCTTATCACGTTCCATAATAGCCGCACTTTTCTTTTCTACAGATTTCGTCTTAAAATAGGACTCTGCTACTGCTCCAACCGAACCAGCAACCATTCCACCGGCAACCGCTCCGAGTCCAGTCCCTACAATCGTCATTCCTCGTGATACAGTCGTTACGAGTGCTTTCACCCCTTTATTTTTCAATTCAAAGGAAGTATCCTCAGCAATTTTTTTGTAATCTTCTGCGGTAATTTCTGTATTTAACTTATCTAAATTCTCAAGATACTGTTGCGTATCTGTATTCCCAATACTTTTTTGCTGCTCAAATGTATTCTTTTTTGCGTCTGCTTTCACCACTCTTTTCACATCAAGGACCACATTGAGCGCTTGCCGTAATTGAAGGCGTTGTATACGAGATAACCCTCCAGAAACTCCCGCACTTTCGAGTTGCTCATCAAGAGTATCTACAAAGGTTTCTAAATCATTTGTCTCAGATTCTGTGGTGATGATCACACCTTTTTCATTCCATTGATTCCCTGTGCTAGATTCAGATTTGGTAAGTAATTGCTCAATATACGTATCTAATTCTACAGCTATACTTGGAGCAATGGCTTCTAAAACCAGTTCATTCTTTCCATCGTCATATTCTTCTTGTTGAGCACGAAAGGACATTCTCATATCTTGCCCCATATTTTTCATATGCTTAAAGACATTGAATCGATCTTTTTGATTTCCTTGCCGTTTCTCTTCTTGAAGATTCAAGTTATACGAGGTCTCTGTTTGGTCATTCTTCTCTCCTTTGACACGTTCTTTTGATGAGCCTTGTGATGAATCGTGCTCTTCTTCCAACTGATTTAGTTCATCCGTGGTTTGTTCTCGATATTTTGCCTCTCCCAAAATCTTAGCCACGATAGACTTAGCCGTAGCTTGGGCTTGCTTAATTTCATCTGGAGTGATCTTCTTCTGTTCAATAGAGGGTTGTTTTTCCATAGGAAGTATATGTTTTTATATTAAATAAAGCTGAGCGTAACTACGTTCTAACTGAGAAGCTACGAGTAGAATTTTTTGAACGAGAAACTCTTCCGCAATTCCTGTTTCTTGGAGGTGTAAGGTTTCAGATATGTCAAAAGCTATCGATTTTAACATCCGAGGATGAAGTGAGGTGAATTCTGTAAGGATATACTGTATCTTTGAATACAGTTCTTCTACAGATGAATGCTCGTCCAAAAATTCTACGAGCTCTTGATAGAGATCCCGATGAAGTTCTTTCGTATATTGTAATAATTCTCCTAACAGTGCGATGGTTATTTTGTAATCGACAAATGGTTTTTGAATGGGCATCTCCATACCATACAATTGAAATACATCTTCTATTGCTAGGTAGACTAAATCGGATATATCTATTTGATCTATATTTACAGTGCTATTTGATGAATAGTAGGTAATTGCATCCATAGTTCATTAATTATCTTGATATATCATATCTACCAACACTGACAATCCTTGCTGAGCTTGGTCTTGAAACATCTGTTGATAGTCTTCTGGATGGGAATCTTGTTCGATTGTTCCTATCATTGTTTGAAGGGTGCTTACATAATCCCAGACAAAGGATATAATCTTGGTTGTTTTATCTATCCCCACTACTGTTTCTAATCGTATCATCGATTCAGAGATAAAAAGGTCTCTCTTCCAGGCCTTATGACTATCAATGTCCTGTATAAAAGTGAGCGTATGTTGAATCTCTTTTTTGATAACTTCTTCTAACTGAGCTTGTGTTACAGACCATTCTAACACAGGTTTCCACGAACGACTATTAGGATATATAAAGTCTAAAGAGAACTCTTGATACACATTCTTTTTTAGGATAGCACAGAATTCAATCAGTTCAACCAACTTCAACCAGCGAGACTTCTGTTTCCATATATCGAGCTGATCTGGAAAACTATCCCTTACAATACCTTCAATATTTTGTACTAAACGCTCTTGAACAATAATCGATTTTTGTTCTTCGATCTCATCTAAATATCTCTTGACTGTCAACAATTGAATCTGCTTATCCACAAAAAGATCATAATCCTGGTTATGTATCTTCAGATATTGTTTGAGACATTCTTGAAAGGTAGTATCAACCCATATCAAGGAATTATTATCATCAAGAAGAATTTGATAATAAACATCAAGCATTTGGTACATTACATATCCCCAAATACTATTTCCAGAACGATCTGTGAATAATGAGCTAATATCTTTGGACCAAAAATCAATGATGTCAGTACTGTTAAAGGTATCTCCTAATCCTTTTTCTTCAAAAAATATGATGCTAGCGGAAATCATATCAGATTGATAATCCTTCACCAAGGTATATACGGCCGAATTATAATGAACTCGGACATAAGACTTCCACCCAGATTTCTTCATCATCTGAGTGTTCATATAGTCAATATATTCGTGAAGCAATGAAATGGATTGTATATCTTTGTTTTCTAGAAAATATGTTTTTATATTCATACTAAAGGTGTTTAATACGTTACGACACTCTATATACTCTTTTATTATATCATAGTAACAAATTCTTCATATTGCACATTATACACATTGCGTTACCCTCGCCATATAAGATATCCGATATAGATAAAGTAACATACTACCCCGAGGACACCTTGCCACCGCTCTAATTGGTGACGTTTTCCTACAAATAAGGCCAGGAAAACTCCTCCCATAGCGAGTCCTGCGACAGCCACATCGACATTCAAAGCAGAATCAAAAGGCAATGGTTGAATGAGACTGGTAACTCCAAGTATCCAAAAGATATTAAAGATATTTGAACCAAACACATTCCCAAGAGCGATATCGGTATTCCCTTTCTTTGCGGCCACAGCTGAGGTTACCAATTCTGGAAGAGAGGTTCCTACTGCTACTATGGTTAATGCAACAAGAGATTCAGAGACTCCCCACAGTAAGGCTAATGATACTGCTTCAGTAACCACTAAATGCCCACCAAAGGCGAGCCCAACAATCCCGACCACAATCAAAACAATTGATTTTCCCCACGGCTGTTCTGTGATAGCAGTATCCTCTTCAGGTTCATTATCTGATGAATCTGAAGCCATTCCAAAGGTATAGTAAAGAAACACAATAAAGAAACAGAGTAATACAATACCGTCACTCCGGGTAATAAAGGAGCTACCGATATTATCAATGAGTACATCATTGGTAAAAACAGCTACCAAGAATACCGCCAAAAAAGCTAATGGAATCTCTTTCCAGACGGTGTTTTTTTTCACCATTAAGGGGGTAATACTGGCTGCCACTCCTAAAATAAGTAATGTATTAGCTATCGTGCTTCCCAGTATATTTCCAATAGCAACTTCTGTATTTCCATTTATTGCAGCTAGAATTCCAACAATTAATTCTGGAGCAGATGTTCCAAAGGCTACAATGGTTAACCCAATTACAAGATCAGAGATAGAGAGCTTTCGAGCTACAGAAGATGATCCATCAACCATCCAGTCTGCTCCTTTGATGAGAAGTACAAATCCTATAAGTAAGAGAATAATTGAAAGGGCCATATGAGTCTTGTAATACGAATATATGAACGTAATTTTTTACTGAGCAAAAAGCAATTGAGATCTCTATCATTATAGCAAAGATTTTGATAAAGTGGCAGATGGAATGTTGATGGTATATAAAGGGCTTATTTGTACTAATATAATCTATATAAGTTCATATCCGTACACTGAAATACCGGAATACACCCTTCCGACGTATAGTGACTAAGATCGTATTCCTACCCCCTTATTCAACAATACTATATCAATCACTCCCAAGATAATCACAAAACTTATTACCACGGCAAACGAAATAAGTACAGGAACTTCAGAGGTTCCAAAGAATCCATAACGAAACCCACTCACCATATACAGGATCGGATTAAACCGAGATACATTTTGCCAGACTTCAGGCAATGAATCAATCGAATAAAACACTCCTCCTAAATACGTTAATGGGGTCAATACAAATGTAGGAACAATGGATACGTGATCAAATTTCTTAGCAAAAACAGCGTTCATTAAACCTGCAAAGGAGAATGCTAACGAGGTAAGTACCGCAAATCCCCCCGTCAAAAGAATATTATCAATTGAGATATCAGTAAAGGCTCCAGCAATAAGGTAGACAAATAATCCAACCAACAACCCTCGAATCAATCCTCCAGAAGCATACCCTAATACAATCACCCAATTAGGTGTGGGAGAAACTAACAATTCTTCGATACTTCGTTGAAATTTATTTCCAAAAAATGAGCTCACCACATTCATAAATGAATTGGTAATAATAGCCATCATCACCAATCCTGGAACAATGAACTGCATATAAGAAACTCCGTCAATATCCTGTATCTGAGAGCCAATAAATCCTCCAAAAATCAGAAAATATAGACTGGTAGTGACCACAGAGGGTAACAAAGACTGCGTCCAAATGCGAAAGATTCGATCAGATTCTTTTCGAACAAGTGTTTGAAGTGGAATAAAAATTGGTGCTTTCATATTATTGTACTTTACTCAAGAATACTTCTTCTAGACGATTAGTTTTATTCCGGATACCCGTCACTTTCAATCCATAATTATGAATCTCTGTCGTGATATCCCAGAGATCTTCTCCCTTAATCAAGTCTGTCTCCAAACGCTCAGCCGATATTCTTTGGTATCTTTCTGGTAATGTTTTATGAGGCGTCCCTTCCACATCGAGAATCAATCGATCTCGTTGAAGCTCTGATAAAAGATCGGTCACCGTACCAACTTGGAGTACGGTTCCTTTGTTAATAATACCAATACGGTCACAGAGCTGTTCCGCTTCTTCAAGATAGTGCGTGGTCAAAATAATCGTTCTTCCCTGCTGATGAATCTCTTGGATAAATTCCCACATTTCACGACGGAGCTCCACATCGACTCCAGCGGAAGGTTCATCCAGAATAAGAATATCTGGTTCGTGAACCAAAGCTCGAGCAATCATCAAGCGACGCTTCATTCCACCAGACAGTTGCATCGCCGTTGCTTGGAGTTTATCCCCAAGCCCCAATTTGGTCAGATAATGAACTGCGCGATCAGTAGCAATATCTCGGGGCACTCCATAGTAACCAGCTTGTTGCACAACGATATCTTGGATCTTTTCAAAAATACCAAAATTAAACTCTTGCGGAACGACTCCCAAATGTGTCTTGGCTTCAGATTGATTGCCATCAAAATCTACTCCTGCGACTTGGATAGTCCCACTGGTTTTTACAGTGAGCGTAGTCAAAATATTAATCAACGTAGACTTTCCCGCTCCATTCGGCCCCAAAAGACCAAATATTTCTCCCTTTTTTATTTCAAGATTAACATCCTTCAGTGCTTCAACACCTCCTTTATAGGTTTTAGAGACAGTATTAATCTGCAAAGCTATTTCTTTCATATACATTCTTATACTTATATATCAATTCGTTTTTGAGAAATTTTTTGTAGGACTACAACAACACTTATGCCAAGTACTATACACATCACTATACCAACAATCTCGCCTCTCGCAAAACTCCCAACAGGAACAATGACTGGCTGACCATCTCGTACCTGAAAGAATGGCCATAACACAGGAAGTGAAGCAAAGAGAATCCCAGACAAAAAAGCCATTAATGAGTCTGTATAGGATTTCATTATCCATTTCAGAATTCTGACAAACGAGATAAACCCTATCAACATACCCAAAGAGAATAGTATAATAGGGAGTATCACCGACATATCAGCGGTACTCACCGTGCGAACCAAGCCAACCACATACTCATACAAGCCCATCAACAACAGAATGAACGATCCACTTATTCCTGGGAGAATCATCCCAGAAATACCTATTAAGCCACCCAAGAATAGATACCATAGGGGAACTTCTGTTAAGGTTGGAGGATTGGCTACAAGTAATAGCCCTGAAAAGATAATTGCGGTACCCCAAATAATCAAGGCGTGCTTGATACGAGGGTAAGTAATCGTTTGCCAAGGAATTTTGACCGACATTAACACGAGCCCAAAAAAGAATCCGTATACATATTGAGGATAAGTACTCAAAGCCCAATCAAATATCGATGCCAAGCCAATAATCGCACCAACCATTCCTCCAAACACAGGGACAGCAAACCTCCAAGAAATAGTCTGTATTTCTTGAATAACTGCCTGAGGCTTTTCACGAAAAATAAGGACCAACCCTATACTCTTGACCACTTGAGAAACCCCATATAAAACCTCCAAGAATTCCTGATAAATCCCCATCATCAAGGCAACCGTAGCTCCACTCACCCCAGGAATCATCTGAGCCACTCCCATAAACATACCTTGCAATACACGAACCAATAATGCTTTCATTGTTTTCTATCGATTAATACCCTCTTAGTATAGCAAATTTCAGAGACTATAACCAATCTAGAATGCGTTCATAATTGATAAATCGTGTCTGCTGAAACACCCATTGACTAAAGGCATCCATTCCATCAAAGAACAACAAGAACCCTACACCAATAAGTAAAACTCCACTAAATCGCTGAAGCCAAATGGTCTTTGCTGCCCACCCTTGTATTTTTTCCTGTCCCATACCGATGAGAGCCGCTACTCCAAGGAATGGTACCGCAAATCCTAATGAAAAGATCCCCATAAGCAGGACTCCATCCCAAACATTAGATGAATTCCAGACCACTGTCAAAATAGTCCCTAAAATCGGCCCAACACAAGGTGACCAACCTACCGCCAGCATTGAACCTAGGATGGTAGAACTTCCAAAAGTTCCTGATTTAAGACCTTTCCATCGAGGATTCCATCCAAATTTACTTCGAACACCTTTGGTTAAGCCCACCATATCAATCCCCCAAATAATAATCAAAAGTCCAGCCAATCGAGTAACCCACATTCGTACCACTGGAGTAACAACACTTGCTAAGGCAGTCGTAAACACTCCAAAGAGAATAAAGATGAGGCTAAAACCGAGCATAAATCCAAAGCCGTTCCGAAGAGTCCTCCCCCAACGAGGATTCTCATCCCCCACGATGAAGCCAATATAAGCAGGAATCAATGGGAAGGTACATGGAGCCAAGAAAGTCAGTATCCCAGCCAGGAAACTTGCTCCCATAAGAGCAGGGGTAATCTCAATCATAGTATCGAAATCTTAACTCTTGTGTATAATTGTGTCTTTTACAGAATAGAAACGAATCACTGCTCCCCAAAAAGTAATAATCAAGATAAAGCTCATTAATGTGATGAATCCTGGTAGAATAATACCGGAAATCAAAATCGCCGTGTAGATTCCCCAAGCCAAAAAGAATAGTCTTAATTGAGTCGCTTCTAAAGAGAAAGCTCGATTCATTCTTCGGGCTAATACCACTGATACAATACTCATACCAAAGAATAAAGCTATACCATATCCGATGAGCAGAACAAGAGCGAGTGGAATGGCAACAATGGTAATCATCAATAAAGCACTCAAAACAGGTATCAGAAGAACAGCAGCCAACCCTATCCCTGCACTTTGAAGCAATTTCCCTGGGGTATCCAATGAGAATGATATTCTATCCCAAAATCGAGCAAAAAGAGCTGAAATAAGAGCAATTACTAATCCCGCAGACAACACTCTCAGCACCGTAAAGAACGAAAATATTTCATTCCGTAGAGCTGCTATAGATCCTGTTTCTAACCGAGCTCTATCTCCATCTCGCAACAAAGTTTCATCATAACGGACATCTCCATTGACATTAGATTCTAGATCTGGATTGGATTCAGGAGCCCAGTACCGAACTGAAGCAATTTCAGTTGATTCGTCAGAGGTAATAGCAAGGCTCTGAATAGCTCGAATAGTCATCTCTTCAGCATACGATCCAGCAAGACTCACTCGATCTCCATACAATGAGACATTCTCTATAAAGGTACCTTCAATATCAATCTGAGTGGCTCTAATTTCCACTGTACCGAGAGCCTCAGCAGATATATTTACCGTTCCAGCCAAAATCAATACATCTCCTTCAAATTGTGTACCTGGTTCTATCTCAACTTGAGAAGCGAGAATAAGGGTCTCTCCTTGTACCGTCCCAGACAGATTTACTCGAGAAGCAGCTACACGAACATCCCCAGTGTGATTCCCCGATACCGATACCGAATCCCCAACAATCCAGACATCTTCACCAGCGCCTTCATTCACAGATACCGTTCCACCAATAGCCACAATATCACCAGAAACAGGAGCAGTAATATCGACCCTTTCTCCGATCCGATAGACATTCCCTCGAGTATCTGAATCAACCCCAACATTAGATTCAAAGTCCACACGATAATTCACCGCTTCGACAGAATACCAACCTACCAAAAAGAAGCCAATCAATCCCAATGTCCAGACCCAATATTTCATATTATATACATCAATTATTATATATTTAGTATACCCCCTCTTGGGAAAAATATCAAAAAGGTGTACACTAATAATATATAAATACATATAAGTATATATGAACAATCCAATTCTTACCTGCTATGAACTCGATCAAAACGAAACCCAATATCTCACACAGAACCTTTCCATACCAATTCACTTTAGTACTCCCGAGACCATAACCTTATCCTCTATTCGAGAACATCCAAAAACTACGCACCTCGTGGTCTTTGTCAACTCCCCCGTCACCTCCGAAATCATATCTGAGCTCCCCGACCTCAAAGCCATCTTTACAATGTCTACAGGATTTGATCATATTGATCTTACCATATGCAAAGAAAGAGGCATCAGCGTACATAATGTCCCTAGTTATGGAAATATCACTGTAGCAGAGCATACCTTTGCCATATTACTCGCTCTTTCTCGACGCATACCAGAATCACTTGAACGAACCAACGGACTCAACTTTAATCCCGAAGGATTAACTGGATTTGATTTAGCCACCAAAACTATCGGCATTATTGGTATGGGAAAGATTGGAAGTCACGTAGCTCAGATTGCACGCGGATTCCAAATGAATATCCTTGCCTATGATCCCTACCCCCGCCAAGGACTCGATGCAGAGCTTGGATTCCAATACACCTCACTTGAAGACCTCCTCCAAAAATCAGATATAATCACCCTGCATACAGCCTATCGCCCCGAGACACATCACTTGATCAACCAGACCAATATCAAACTCTGTAAGAAAGGTTCCTATCTCATCAACACTGCTCGCGGACCTTTAGTAGAAACTCAAGCTATCCTAGAAGGACTTGATTCTGGAATACTCGCAGGAGCTGGACTCGACGTACTCGAAGAAGAATGTGCTCTCCGAGAGGAAAAAGAAGTCTTGTCAAAAACCTACCAAGCAACCTGTGATTTGACCACCGTCTTACAAGGACATATCTTAATTAAAGACCCTCGAGTGATTGTCACTCCCCATAATGGATTTAATTCACACGAAGCTATTCAAAGAATTAATCAGACCACAGTCGAGAATATCAACACCCACCTTCAAGGAACCCTTCTCAACACAGTATCACCTTAAGGAACAGAGTAGATACACGCTCTTATTTCGCTTTGATAATCTGCCATAATTGATCAGCCCAACTACTCAACAAAAAATGATCTGAATGAGGAATACTATGTAACTCAGCATCCAAATCACGTGCAATATTTTCTGCTTGTACAAAGGGTATCCGACTATCATCAAGAGAGCCAATGACTATTGTCTGTCCCGCACGGGACTTCACCCTATCTAGATTAATATCAGAATCAAAAAAATTAGCATACACCCCTTCACGAAAAGATGCATTAGCTAAAGAGGTATCAAAGGGACCTATCAGGACCGTACGAGACACCTGGACATCGTATTGATCCAAATACAGTACAATAGCTCTTGTCCCCAAACTATGTCCGATCAAGGTAATTTCTTGATCCTTATTTTTTTGGACACAGTCATCAATAATTGGTAACCATTCTTGGTTGTGGGGATGCTCATTTCCTGGAAGCTGTGGGGCCACTACCTGGTCTCCTGATTGGATAATCAACCCTCGCAAACCAGGGTGCCAAATATGATTCGGTCCCGACATATATCCATGAATATCAATGTATACCATAGACCTCTGAGTTACCGTTGAAATAATCGAGAAATCCAGACAATAGCCCCCCATAAAAATATCAGTACCCCAAAGACACCCAAAATGCTAAAAATAATCTGCACAGCAAAATAAGCAACTGCCGAAAAGACGGCAATAATCACTCCAGCCCACATCAAAAGCTTCGGATCAGAACGGAATCGACGATATTTCCCTTGATACGATTGATTGGTTTGCTGTTTTTCACGAACAATATGAACTTTCATAAGGATAGATTGTACTTTATTACTTTTATTATATCATAAATATCTAAAGTCATTCAAAAAAGCAAAAAGGTCTCCTGAGTACAAAACTCTGAGAGACCTTTTCTATCTAAGAAGGTGCGTATTTAGTGTAGCTAATTCAAACTAGTGTGTCAAGAGAACCTTATTCCTAGTTCTGCAATCGGATCAGATAACCAGCAGGATTATCTTGGTAACTGGTAAACCACCCTCCGACTATCACCTTCCCATCTTCCTGGATACTCGTGGTATAAACCCAATTACTAAACCCTGCCCCCACATCAAAGCTACTATCCCTGCTCCCATCACTATTTAGCCTGATTATTCTATTTGCCGGTTCCCCCTTATAATGAGCAAAGTTACCTCCGATCACTATTTTTTGATCATCTTGTATTTCTATTGTGGTTATTGCCGTAGGAAACCAACCCCACCCGCCTGAAGCTGGTGTTATACCTGTCCCAATATCAAAGCTAGTATCTCGACTCCCATCACTGTTTAGCCTCACTATTCTATTTACCGATTCTCCTTGATAAGTACTAAATTGTCCTCCAACTATCACCTTTCCATCTTCCTGGATAGCAATTGAAGTTGGTCTAGCATTAAATCCTAACCCCATATCAAAACTAGTATCTTTACTTCCATCACTATTGATTCTAACGATTCTATTTGCCGATTCTCCTTGGTAAGCGAGAAATTCTCCTCCTACTATTACTTTTCCATCACTTTGTATTGCTGTGGCATAAATGTCACCATCAAATCCTTTTCCAGTATCAAAACTAGCATCTTTACTTCCATCATTATTGATCCTTACTATTCCATTTACTGCCATTCCTTGATATCTTGAGAACGGTCCAATTACTATTACCCTCCCATCACTTTGGATCAATGTAGCCTGAACCGATCCAGTACCACCTACACTTGTTCCATCATTTGCATTACTAAAACCTGTGCCTACAGTAAAACTATAATCCCTACTACCATCATTGTTTAAACGTATGATCCTGTTAGCACTCTCATCTTGATAGTCTGTGAAAGTACCTCCAAGTATCACTTTACCATCACTTTGAATTGAAATAGC
>PXDG01000063.1 GCA_003565105.1 Parcubacteria group bacterium
CATTTGCTAATGCAGTAATGTCAGAATATCCACAAAGAATTTTGGGATTATTTTTAATCAAATCATAATCTAAATATTTCAATATTTGATTTGAGTTAAAACCTCCAATTACTGTAAAAACTGCTTTCACATTTTTATCAGAAAATGCTTCGTGTAAATCTTCAACTCTGGATTTTACAGAAGATGAATTATACATATCTTTTTCTTTACAATTTTTGGAGAAAGTGATTTTGAAACCTTGCTTCTCAAAGTTTTCCTTTGCTAAGTTTACTAAGTCTTCAGAAAGCAAAGACAAACTTCTTGCAGGAGCAATAATTCTAATTTCATCGCCTTGTTTTAATTTTTGTGGAATCATCATAATAAATTAAGTTAAAAGTTGAATCTATATAAATGTTTTTGAAGGGGGCTTTTTTTGTTCTTAAATGTAAAATTGAATATAACTGGTTTTTATCCAACCTTTATACACTAAATTTAACAAATTCTTGTATGTTATGCAAACTTTTGTTATTCTTTGAGTATGGAAACTATTCTGGACAAAACCGAGCGAGTTTTGAAATTGAGAAACTACTCGCCCAAAACATGTAAAGCATATTTGCTTTACATAAAGGAGTATATCAGATTTTCAAAAAACGCTGGAATCAAAAACAAACAAAAGGCAATTGAAGAATTTTTGCTTGATAAGCACAAACGTAAACAATCTCCGCAGACCATCAATCTTGCGCTAAATGCGGTGAAGTTTCTCTATGCGGAAGTGTTGAAAGATCCGCAAAAAATTGATCTGAAGTTTGCGAAGATAAGCAAGAAGTTGCCTATTGTTTTGTCACGAGCGGAAATTGAGAAAATTATTGAGGCAACTGATAACCCGAAATACAAACTCATGATTTCACTCGGCTATGCCTGTGGTTTACGAGTGAGCGAAGTCATAAATCTGCGTGTCGCAGATTTGGACATTGGTGAGTTGGTGGTACATGTCAAGGGGGCAAAAGGCAAGAAAGATAGAATCAGCGTATTGCCAGAGAAATTGCAAAATGATTTGCGAAATACCATTGCTGGTAAAAATGCAAATAATTTTGTTTTTGCTTCCAATTCTGCCAAAACCGACAAAATCGTAAAATGGCGGAGAGGAAAGGATTCGAACCTTCGGAACCGGTTAGGGTTCAACACGTTAGCAGTGTGCCGCTTTCGACCACTCAGCCACCTCTCCGATATTTCTCTAGAGTACACTCTAGAAGATAATTCACTCGCTCTCTACCTTTTCCTGTCTTCAAGAAAGATTCTTCTCGAATACTATCTTGCTTTGACACAAAGGCTTGATAATGAACTATCTTCCAAGGTTTACCTCTTTTACTAAATGTACTATTTCCAGTATTATGTTCTTTTAGTCGTCGTTTGAGATCTTTAGTTCTACCGACATATACTTTATCTAGTTTGTGACTATATAAAATATATACGTAATACATACTCATCTCTTACCACTCCCAGCCCGAGGCTGGTCCGCCTTGGGCGGAAGCCACCTCTCCGATATTTTTCTAGAGTACACTCTAGAAGATAATTCACTCGTTCTCTACTTTTTCCTGTCTTTAAGAAAGCTTCTTCTCGAATACTATCTTTCTTTGACACAAAGGCTTGATAATGAACTATCTTCCAAGGTCTACCTCTTTTACTAAATGTACTATTTCCAGTATTGAGTATATTCTGAAAAATTATACCTTATCATTATAGACGATATTTTCTATTTTGACAACTCAAATATCTCATTTTCCTTACACAGAACCTCCCCCGCCACCTCCGACACCACCTCCTACTGAACCTCCTCCTCCAGACATTGAAGAAGAAGATCCTCCTGATGCGGTGACAAAGGCAGTAGAAGTACTTTGAATACTATTTGCAAAAGCTACTGCTGAAAAGGTGGAAATGTTTCCTTGATACCAATCTGGTTGAGAAAGACTTACCTCTTTGAAAGCTTTTGCCCACTTATCTACCACTCCAAGAGCGATAGCATGTGGTAAAATCTCAAAGAAAATCTTTTCCTGCTCTTGAAATTCCAATCGTCGTTCTTCAGCATGCTTGAGATAATATTCAAACCCTAGTACATAACCTTTGTTTTCTGCTCCTTGAGGGGTTAACGGACTTGATCTAAACAACGCTATCCCCATACTTACAACTCCTACTAGACAAGATAACGAGGTTAATAGAAGGGATCCAGAAGACACAGCTCCTATGATGAAGGCTATGACAGCCCACAAAGCTATGGCCGCAACCATAATTCCAAAAAGGTCGGTAGGCTTAATCATATAATCATTGGAGATATCTTGATAGATTTTATCTGCCAAAGCACGTGTCTTTTGAGAGAAATCTTCTTTTTGGAGATCGGAGACACTGACCTCTGATCTTCCACTAAAGAGACTTTCCAAAAGGAACTTCTCCACTGAGTGAAGCGTTTCATCAGAAGACTTTACCTGATGAAAAATATATTCTGTAGATCGAAATCGACGGCTCTTCTCTTCAATAGTCAGGTAGCCTCTACGTGCAAGATCAATCAAGGTAGCTGAGAGCTGCTGTGGCTGATAATATCCTTTTTTGGTATACCCTACTGCTGCTGGTATCACACCTGCTAACGGAGTATATTGTCTTACGATAGGTTTTCGCACACGAGATCCATTCCCCACTGACTGCCAAAGTTTCCAAGCACTCAGTATTCCTACCAAAGCAACGATCACTGCTAACAATCTATCAATCTGATGTTGGTATTGCTGAAACCAACTCGGAGATACTAATGTCCCAGGAGCAAATCCAATTGCTAATGTGACACCTTCACCAAGACCTAAGTTCGAAACATCTACCATCACTTGATTATCTTCTTGGTTTGAGTCACATTGATTATCTGCATCATTCTCTCCTTGATAACAAGCTATCTGCAGTGATGATCTATCTACTTCATCGGGGAATTTTATAGTAGCGACAACTTGATTTATTGGGACTTCCCAGTCTGTACCTGTAATATTCCAAGAAAACTCATCCAGATTCTTTCTACTAAAATATCGTACCACATCTACCATCCTATACCGTATAGTATATTCTTGGATGCCAGTATAAAAGA
>PXDG01000031.1 GCA_003565105.1 Parcubacteria group bacterium
GTCCACTTGAATTTTTGTCCACTTGAATTTTTGTCCACTTCAATTTGTCATAGGACAAATTTTTTGTCCACTTGAATTTTTGTCCACTTGAATTTTTGTCCACTTCAATTTGTCATAGGACAAATTTTTTGTCCACTTGAATTTTTGTCCACTTGAATTTTTGTCCACTTGAATTTTGTCATAGGACAAATTTTTTGTCCACTTGAATTTTTGTCCACTTGAATTTGTCCACTTGAATTTTGTCCACTTGAATTTTGTCCACTTGAATTTGTCATAGGACAAAAAATGGGGGGAACCGGTTCCCCCGGTTCCCCTTGTTTTTAACTCAGATCTAGCAGTGACTTGATTTTGAGTATCTTTTTTGTTATTTTTTTAAGCTGTAAAAGTTTTTCGTTCCCCATTCTTCCAAAATATTTTTTATTCTCTTCCATCTCAGCCCATTCTTCCATCTCTCTGTAGTCGTTGTGGAGAGCGTGAAGTTTTGCCTTTTCCCTTTTCAGGGAATCTAAAGCAAGCTTTAAAATCTCTTCTAAAAACACGCCATCGGTTTTTTGTTCTGTTAGGCAGAAATCCGGATCAAACTTTTTAGGATCAATCAACATCAACATTTTATCAGTCCCCTTTTTTGTTTTTTGTTTGTTACCTTCCGTCCCCCTTTCCTTATCTTTAATTATATTATACCATATAACGGTTTGTTTGTCAACAGCTTTTGCAATTTTTTTTAACTTTTTTTGAGAATAAGGGGAACCGGTTCCCCGGTTCCCCTGGTTTTTACCGTTCGTAATCGAACACATGCCCGCATTCTTCGCAATCAACATTATTATATGACCATACAAAGGGCCTTAATGTGATTTCCACGTCTGCCCAACATTCTGGACAGCATACCGTTTTTATAGTGTATCTTTCTATAACTACCATTTTTTCACCTCCCGTTTTTTGTTTGTTCCTTTCCTTCCCCCTTTCTAACTATATTATATCATATAACGGTTTGTTTGTCAATAATTTTGAAAAAAAATCTACAAAAAATTAAAGTTGTAATATTTTGAATTGTCAGAATATTTTGGGAATTGAGGGGAACCGTTTTTTGGCGGTTCCCCTGTTTTTACTACAGCCCAACCGGTATATCTGCTTGAATCTCTTCTATAGCCATTACGACCCGGTCGCCTCTTGCCTCAATCCTATCCACGGCCAGTTCCTCCGATAACGCCCAAACTTCGGTTTCAAGGACAGAAAAACTTTTAAATCCTATCCTTTCCTTTATTGTGACAGTAAACAGTTTGTCCATTTTTTCACCTCCCGTTTTTTGGTTTTCCCTTCCCCCTTTCTATCTTTATTATACTATATAATAGCTTGTTTGTCAAGAAAAAAGTTGTTAAGGTTTCTTAATAATTCTCGCGGGATTTGCGCTGATGAATTGTCAGAATATTTTGGAAATTGGGGTACCGGTTGCCCGGTACCCCTTGTCAACCTAAGTTATCTTGTCAACCAACCTGTCAATAACCGCATCAGTTAGTGCTGAAAAGTTGCTATCTTCTACCATGTTTCTAGCTTCTGTCTCTAACTTCTGCTCAACCTTTTGTGCCACGCATTCACAGACGTAATCTAAAAGCTGTTCGCGGATGTCTACCGCCTTCTCCATGAACCTGTCAGTAACACGGCACACAACGTCATCAACAAAACTATCGCTTAAGTCTCCAAACATTGCATCACCCCCTTCCCTCTTTCTAACTATAGTATATACTATAATAGCTTGTTTGTCAAGAAAAAGTTTGTTAAGGTTTCTTAACAATTCCTTGTTTTGGATAATAGGGTACCGGTTGCCCGGTACCCTTATTTTTACTCGTATAGCCAAAACATAAAGTCGGTTTCAATCCCACATTCTGTACACCGTTGAGCAATAAACGGTTTCTCTTCTCTGAATTGCCCAATAAACAGTAGCCCGTCCCCCTCAAAACCGCACCCTTTACATTTAATATAATCTGTATATGTCGTATGGTGGGGTTCTGGATACACGTTATTGAGTTCATCGGTCACTTTTTGTAGTGCGTTTTCTAAACCGTGCATTATTTCGATAAGTTCGTGTTTCCTCATTTTTTTTCACCTCCCCGTTTTTTGGTTTTCCCCTTCCCTTCCCCCTTTCTAACTATAGTATATACTATAATGAATTGTTTGTCAAGAAAAAAGTTGTTAAGGTTTCTTAATAATTCTCGCGGGATTTGCGCTACTCGCTAATTGTCAGAATATTTTGGATAATAGGGTACCGGTTGCCCGGTACCCCTTATTTTTTACTACAGCAAGTGCCTGAAGCCGTTAAAGTGAGTGGGAAGAACTTCTTCCACTCCTATCACGTCTCCACCGGTGTCAAATTCGAGGCGAGAAACGGCTAGTTTCTCATTTTCTGCCTCAACTACAATATCAGCCACATCACCTTCGACCACATAAGTCATTGCAAATTTTTTCATTTTTTCTCCTCCTTCCCTGTTGTTAATTATAGTATACCATATATCAGGATATTTGTCAAGGGAAAAAAATGTTAAGGTTTCTTAATAATATTCTTACGGGCTGGTAAAATTTTCCTTTGTGGAAGGATTGCCCGCCTGAATTGTTAGCGTCTTAAATCAAATTATCACCTCTTCCTTTGTTGTTAATTCCCTTCCCTCTTTCTAATTATAGTATATACTATAATGAATTGTTTGTCAAGAAAAAGTTTGAAAAAAATTAAAGTTGGAATATTCAGAATATTCTGACAAGACAATTAAGAAGAGTAAAAAAGAGGGTACCGGTCTCCCGGTACCCCTTATTTTATCGATATGGCGCCGTTGGGTTGACTTCACATATGCTTATTACCTCTTCACCTGTGAAATTCTCAATGGCCTTTTTTGCCTCTTCAAGGCTACCGTATCCAATAACATATGCATTATCGGATATTCCCTCAAATTCTGCTAAAAAAGTTTTTTTCATATCTAAATTCGGCATTTTTTCACCTCCCGTTTTTGGTTTTTTTGGTGTCCCCGTTCCCTCTTTCTAACTATAGTATATACTATAATGAATTGTTTGTCAAGAAAAAGTTTGAAAAAAATTAAAGTTGGAATATTTA
>PXDG01000093.1 GCA_003565105.1 Parcubacteria group bacterium
ATTAGCTGTATACTCAGCACTCTCCTTTATCTCTTGAGCTTTTGATTCCGCATCCTTGATAATCTGTTTTGATTTTGACTCCGCCTGTTTCATGACATAGTCATACACCGGAGTAGAAAGATCCTTGAAACGGCGAAACGTACGGAGAACAGAGTAGGTCAAAATACCTACAGTACAGAGTAATGCCACTAAAAATATGATGAAAAAAATATCTGAGAGCGTAAGTTCAAGCATGGTATAAAAAGAACGATCTTCTTTGTATAGATAATAGTATCACAAGACCAGGGCGACAGTTATGCACAAAACAACAAACAACTAATACACACTCGGTATAGGTAAAATAAGCACAAAAATACTCAACGCGACACCACCAAGACTAATGAGTACAATTGCTAAAATATTCATAAACATCAACCTCCTGATAGAGTTTTTGGCCATCGGGTTTCTACCTACCGAAGTAACCCCGGCTGCAAGATTTGCACCAAAATATCGAAATGATCCTAATATTGAACCAATTGCTATCAGCGCTGCAATGAAATACCGAGCAATGATATCCAAACGCAAGGATTCGAACAGTGTCATTGGCGCCACAGTTTCTTCATCATCATCCTCCTGCACCCTCTCTTCATCAATAAATGGATTGATTCTTCCTATATTTATATCAATCAAAATACTACCAGCCTCGATACCATCTTCACCAAATGATTCAAGGGCAACTCCCACCTGATAGAGATCATCCGAACCCGCTTTTTTTCCATGACCAGGAATACTTGACGAAGTAATTGGATCTCCCACAGAAATGACCCCTCCTTCAGCTACAACATTAACTTCTGCCTGCCCTGAACGCACCACCGGCACACTCTCCTCATCTATTTGAAAAACCACCAGTGGCTGCTCAGCAACCACACCAAACATATTAGAAGCATCAGGTCGCTCAACCGGACGAAGTACATTACTCTCTCTATCACGAACTATTATATCTCCTGAAGAGTACTCAGCCTGAATAGGATATGTGATGGTAATATTCTCCGCAATAGAGCTCTGTGCATGGACGGCAGAGAACATGGTAAAGATAACCACGCCTGGAAGGCTTACACAGCACAAAAGAAGTAAAAGTACACGAGTATTCATGGTTACACTTGACTGAATTACACGAAAGAAATACACACTCTCATTATACATAATTAGTAAGAACCATCACAATGAATTACCCCAACCTAGCGGTTAGAGAGGAATTGAAAAGTCGAGTCCAGTACAGATACATCTCCGGTCAGGATAAGGAATATCCAGGAAACAATAGTAAAGATGACATAGAATATTTCTCCCGCAAATAAAAGGACAATAATAAGAACGATAAAGATATTACGCTCAAAGATCATTCTTATATCTTCAAGGGAGGCGGGCAAAAAAGTAAACAGTATTTTTGATCCATCTAGAGGAGGAATTGGGATCATATTAAAAACAGCAAGCACTAGATTGATAAGAATAACCAATCCCAGCAATGGAACTATCTCTTCCGAGAGAAAGCCTGTGCCTGAAGTCAGACGTATCAACACACCGAACACAACGGCAATAACTACATTAGAGAGAGGGCCTGCAACAGCAACCAGCGCCTCACCATACTTTTGATTTCGAAGATTATATGGATTTACGGGAACCGGTTTTGCCCACCCCACAATAGCAGACACTGGTAACAAAAAAAGCACAACGGGCACTATAAAAGAACCTAAGAGATCAAGATGCTTAATGGGGTTTAAGGTCAATCTCCCTGCATACTTTGCAGTAGGGTCTCCTAGATGCAGTGCAGCATATCCATGAGCAACCTCATGAATTACGACTGACAGTATTAAGATAAGTATTATAAATATAAACTCCATACAGATACAAGTTGCAGAATATGTGCATTATGATACCATACGTTAATCATTTGGAAATCGAAAATTCAAAATACGTTGAATTATTAAAAAGTATCATGAGTAAAATCTGCCAAATAACTCAAAAAGGAACACATGTTGCAGGAAAATATAGCAACAGAGTTCGTGCTACCCAGTTCAATCCAACCGGAAAGACGAGAAAAAAGCCGAACATACAAAAGAAGAGGATATTTATTCCTGAACTAAACAAAACGGTCACAGTTGAGATATCAACAAAAGGACTTAAAACAATCCAAAAGAACGGTGCATATAAGACGCTAAAAGCGGCGGGGCTTATCTAGTCTCGCATCTCTTTCCTTTACCGGTAAAATCGACTTCTCTTGTAAGAGAAGTCGATTTTACAATCTACCTATTGACTACTTGTAATCTCTGTCCCGTCTGAGCTAAACAGAATATCTCCCTTCTCAAAAGTTTTTAAGATTCTCGTTCCTATATACTCCATTCTTTCAACCACTTCCTCATGAGGGTGACCGAACTGACTGTCTTTAGCTGCTGAAACCACTACATACTCAGGTCCTACAGTGTTCAAGAACTCTAAACCATTCGAAGTATTCGAACCATGATGACCGGCATGAAGAACATTACTTTCTAACCGATTTCCGTCCAGAGATATCAAATACCTCTCAATATTTTTGGAAGCATCACCTGTAAACAGAAAACGGGTGTCTTTATAAATAACTTGACTCCACACAGATGCCATATCGACATCCATACTATAAGTGTTTCTATCAGGAAAAAGAATTGGGATCTGCACACCTGATCCAAGAGAAATGACCATTCCTCGCCGAGCATAAAACATCTGAACACCGCTCTCCTTGACCGCACTCCTATATTCTTCAAAAACATTACTGGTGTACTCCGCCCCTGAATCAATTACCACATCTACATTGAAATGCTCCAGTACATGGACTATCCCTCCAATATGATCGGCATGCGGATGAGTTGCGATTATCACATCTATTGTACGATCATAAAAAGGGATATGTTCTGACAAACTCTCAAGTATCTCAGGACCCCTGCCTGCATCAATGAGTATCCGATTTCCGTTTGGTGCTTCTATTAATGTTGCATCTGCCTGCCCGACCTCCAGATATATAACAGTAAGATCACTGCGACTCTCTTCAGAGAGGACTACAAACCACACCACACAATTTGCAAGAAG
>PXDG01000033.1 GCA_003565105.1 Parcubacteria group bacterium
AGGAGGAGGAGGGAGAGGAAACGATCTGGCAGAGAGATGAAAATACGGGAGAGATATCATTTGAAGGAGATGAAGAGCAAGGAAAGGAGGTATATGTTGTCCGAGCTTTCAACCACCACAATAATAATATAACTCTAAATAATTAGTCATACTAAAAGAGAGTTTCAATCACGAGACTCTTTTTTATAATTAAGATCAGTAAAATAAAAAACTATTAGGCTACTTTTTATGAACTTTATGTCCTCCAAATTCATTACGCAATGCGGCTAGTGTCTTTCCAGCAAAGGATGCATCTTGCTGGGATCGAAATCGAGCATAGACTGCATCAGAAATAGTCGGAGCGGGTATTCCATACTCGATAGCGGTATTTACCGTCCAGCGTCCCATACCATTATCATCAACTCGATCGGTGTGTGATTCGAGGGAAGGATCTTTTTTGAAGGCTTCGTGGGCTAAATCCATCAGATATGATCGGATAATAGAGGCATTTTTCCAGACTTGGGATACTTTAACTACATCAAGGTTATAGGGACCTGATTCGATCATTTCAAACCCTTCTGCCATAGCTTGCATAATGGCATATTCCGCTCCATTATGGACCATTTTGACGTAGTGGCCTGCTCCAGCTGGTCCCATATAGGCATAAGCATCAGGGGCGGCTAAAGCATTGAAGATTGGATCAAGATACTCTACGGTTTTTTGATTACCTCCAATCATCATTGAGTAGCCAATTTCTTCTCCTGCAAGTCCTCCACTGGTTCCACAATCTACAAATTCAATTCCTTTCTCTTGAAGTTGGGTGAAGTGTGTTTGGGAATCTTTATAAAATGAATTACCTCCATCAATAACAATGTCCCCTTGAGATAAGAGTGTAGACAGTTCGGTAATTACTGAATCTGTTATTTCTCCTGCAGGAACCATAACCCAAAGAATCTTAGGAGAGGGAAGAGCATCAATCATATCCTTCAGCGTCGAATGAGTTTGAATACCCTGTTTAGCTGCTTCATCTCTGCTGGATTGGGATGGCGAGAATCCATGAGTGGTGTGTCCCGCCTGTTTTGCTCGGTTAGAAAGTCCGTGTCCCATTCGTCCTAGTCCAATAAATCCAATGGTCATATATATTTTGTTAGCTTTTACTCTTTTATTATAGCATAAATACAGAGGATAGATGTATATGGGGATACTCTGGTTCAGTACTGTTGTATTCTCTACGTATCGGTCGGTATGAATAAGATGAGAAACATCGTAGACAGATAATGTACGGAAGGAGATATCTTTGTTATAATGGATATAAGATAACCTAATAATTTTATGGACAAGACATCCCTTATTGAAAAAAACTGCACTTCACTTGGAGAATCTGTATCTCCACTTACTCCAGAAGAACAAGCACCACTCTTTGATCAACTCAATGAAGAATGGGGAATTACTGAGGATGGAATCTGGCTTGAACGAGAATATGAATTTGAAAATTTTGTACAAGCTTTATCCTTTGTAAATAAGGTAGGAGAAGTGGCTGAATCAGAACAACATCATCCCGATATATCGTTCACTTGGGGGTTAGTGATACTGTCCCTCTCGACTCATGATGTTGAAGGAGTTTCAGAAAAAGATTTTATTCTAGCCGCTAAAATAGATCAGATAGAATCTTAGTTACAATATGAAAAAAACAATTGCTCTATGTGGTGCTCATGGAACAGGAAAAACAACATTATTAAAATTACTTGAGCAACAGTATAAGCTCACTCCGTTAACTCGGACGGTACGAACGTTTTGGGAAGATAGTGGTGTTGTTGATTTCGAAAAACTTCCTATGGAAGTACGAAATATATTTCAAAAACACTTGTTATTAAATCAAATCACACAAGAAGATGAAGCCTGGAAAAATGGTTTTATTACAGAAAGGTCTGTACTTGATTATATAGGATATACAGTTGTTTCAAGTGATATGCAGGGGGTTGAAAAACGTATGTTTGAATTTTTGGTAAGAGAGCGTCTGAGAAGATATGATGTATTTGTTTATCTTCCAGTTGAGTTTCCAGCAAAAGCAGAGTATCTTCGCGCTCACCCTGGGTTACAAAAAAAAGTAGCTACTGTACTAGAGCTATATTTATCTGAGTGGCTAGAACCTCACCAGTATTGTATTGCACGGGGGAGTGTGAAAGAGAGATTCTCTCAGATACAGAGTTTTATAGATGGGGATAACCAAAGATATTGAAGATATCTTTTTTGTGATATAATACAATTATATTGAAATAAAATTATGGAGTATGATGCAGTTAACCGTTCTTGAAATAGTATTGATAATCATTGGTCTAGGTCTTGTGTTAGCTATAATATTTGCTACCATTGATGCTCAGAGTAAGGATTCTCTACCAAAGTCTAATCGATCTCAGAAGAAAAAATCCTCTGAGAGATCTCAAAAAACAGTATCACATAGTGCTCATAAGAAAGACACCTCATCTCCAAAATCAAAAATGGTTGAGTCCCTCTCAGGTCCTATAAGAAAATCATCAACCATTGATTTATCAACTCACAAAAAAACAGCCTCAAAACCTGCCAAGAAGACTGTTTCAAAAGTTCAGAAACAGACGTCTGCATCATCATATCCCACCTCCTATCAATATTGGAAGTTTGATGCTATAAGTATGCGTGGGCAAGGAACGGAGCCTGCAGTTCAATTGTCGAGCTTTCGGTTATATGATGGATCTCAGTGGTTGCCAGCGCAAAATGTAAGTAACCCGAATGGCTCTAATCCTTCAGGAGAAGAGCCTGAACAAGCAAATACCGCTCTATTAGATAGTAAGTGGTTAGACCTCAATAAAGGGGATTTAATATATGATTTTGGAAAGCCAGTAGTAGTTACACAATATAATTGGGCAACTGCAAATGATGCCCCAGAAAGAGATCCTCTTCGATGGGTATTGAGTGCTAGTGAAGATGGAGTGACTTGGCGTATAATTGATGATAAAAGTAAGGCTAATCAGAATGTTCCTTTAGAACGTACTACTTGGGTGGCTCCAGGAAATGTCGAGAATGTAGGGTTTCTTCTGAATGATTCTATGGTAAATGAAGAGAAATAAGGGTCTTCTATGAGATTAAATAGATTGAAGTTTTGATTAATTGTTATTAAATGATATACTACAAGTAGTAATAGTTAATATTAAGATCAATATGAATGATGTAAGTGTCTTGCCTCAAATCTTATGGGGATCTCTGAATCAGTTACTTGTAACTGTCGCTGAGTATCTCCCCGCAATTCTCGGAGCGTTGATCCTTCTTCTTGGAGGTTTAATAGTTTCTGCTTTAGTGAAGGGATTGATTATTAATCTTGTGAAATGGACCAAATTATCCTCTTTAATGGATAGTCTCGAAGTGAAAAAAAGTTTGGAAAAGATTGGAATAACTACTGATCCTAATGAGGTGATTGGTACATTGGCCTATTGGACAACCTATCTTGTCTTTGTAAGTGCTGCTTTCCAAGCTCTTGAGATATCTATTGTGTCAGATACTGTGACTCAACTGGTATTGTATCTACCAAATATTGTTATTGCTTCTATTACAGCCTTATTAACCTTATTGATTGCTCGATGGGTGAAAAAGCTTATTGAAGCAAGTACGAAAGATTTACCAGTAAATACTGGAATTGTAGCATTTATTGCAGAAGTATCGATCGGTCTCTTTGGTTCAGTCATTGTGCTTTCTCAGCTTGGATTGGATATGACTATTGTGACTGCTAATGTCACAGTTATTGTAGCGAGCTTTGCTGTTGCTTCTGGGTTTCTCTTTGCTTTTGGAGGAAGAACTTTGGTTGCAAACCTTATGGGAGGAATGGTTATGAAAACCTATCTCAAAGAAGGGAATAAAGTTGTCGTTCTTGGGAAGTCAGGAGTAGTGAAAGTTGCTTACCGAACAGGAGTTGTTATTAAAACATCGGAAGGAGAAGAATTTATTCCCTATGCTTTGATTCAACAACAAGGATCATTAGAGCAAAAGTAATTTTCAGTCATTACTTGTATCAAAAAAGACCACGTAAATGTGGTCTTTTTTGTGTCAGGACAGTGAATTCATTATTTGAAATGTCGTGAGAGTTTCGGTACTTCGAAACCACCAGTATAGTTGGATACCGAGAGTTCATCATATCCTTGGTGGGGTTCTCGTGACATATGTTCAAAGAATATTTTGGCTACTGGTTGCCCATCGCGAATAATAATGTCTTCAAAGGGGCGGATTTCTAAGACGAGTGATCGTCCTACACCTTCTCCTCCAACGCCATACCCCCATCCTGGATCAATAAAGCCCGCATAATGAGTACGAAACTCTCCAGATCTCTCATCCATTGGAGTCATTTCGCAGGCCATATGTTTTGGTACACGAACGTTCTCTTTTGTTTTTAGGATGTAAAAGCCTCCTTTTCTCAGGGTAAGATATTTGGGGGAAGTATAAATAGGGGTGAAGAATTCTTCTGGAGAATGATAATGGTTTTTCGTAAAATCCATTACCTTATTAGAACCCAAACACTCCCAGCCAATAATGTCTCCTTGAAGATGTACAGAAAGGAGCAATGATCCATCTTTGTCTTGATTGGTGAGTTGATCATATGTGATAGGACGAGTTCCTTCTAGATCCCAGAGAAGTTTATCTTTTTCCATTGCAATCTGAAGCTCAAGTTCAGAGAGTTTTGCATCAGTGGTAAAGAGTCGTAATTGTGATAAGGTTTCTCCAGCTTTCATAAGTACAGGGTAAGATTTGGGGGAGATGACTATCCAGAGATTCCCACTATATCCTGAAGATGGAACGGTGTCATATCGGCCTACACCATCTGCAATAGTCCTCACTAGAATATCATTACGGCCAGTAGAAGACCGAGGGTTGCAGGACCCAAAGACTCCTTGTGGGAGGTGAAGTGACTCTTCTAAGCGAACGAGATAGGTAGCATCTTTTTCAAGAGGATAATCGAAATTGTGTGCTCGAGCTCCCAAGGAAGAGAGCATTTCTCGGACAGGTTCATTCGGGCGTGGGAGAAAGACTCCATTTACTCGATAGATTTCTTGCGATAATGTGAGGTCAAGGGAGCTTGGGCGAATGTTTTCTCGGCGTGCATTTCGGATGAACGAAGCTTGAGCAAGTTCTATCAGAGTTTCAGCAGGGAGGGCTCCAGTCATAATCATAGGATCATCAATCAGTTGGTATAGGTTTATTATACGTCTGGCTGAATTATTTGGCAATGGATTGGACTCAATGAGGAGATCTTAGTAGCGGCGACTGCTATGTCCCCACTGTGTGTTGGTGAGGGCTCGTGGCGATACGGTGGTCGCCGCTACAAAACGAAAAAATACATAGAGACTGGGAGGTACCCGCTACAGAATACCTCCTAATCAAGTTCAGGATGACATTCTAATACGCAATACTACCGAGTTTCACAACTGGGTTCAGCATAACGCGACAGATCATATATTAGTTAAGCGATTATCTTCTTTTGTATAACTTAGCTTATACTGCAATAGGAGCTTTGATTGGTGGGTGAGGATTATATCCTTCGAGGGAAAAATCATCAAATTGAAAGTCTTCCAAAGTTTTTCGATCAGGGTTAATGGTTAATATCGGTAGGTCTCGTGGTTCTCGACTGAGTTGTTTTTGAACTTGATCTTGATGATTGAGGTAAATATGCAAGTCACCAAAGGTATGTACAAATTCACCAGGTTGATATCCTGTCACTTGAGCTACCATCATCAGGAGAAGAGAATATGAGGCAATGTTAAACGGTACTCCAAGGAATGAATCGGCACTTCGTTGATACAGTTGGACAGATAGTTTATTATTAGGACTTACATAAAATTGAAATAATGTATGGCAGGGAGGAAGGGCCATATTGTTGATTTCAGCTGGGTTCCAGGCAGAGACAATGTGGCGTCTACTGTATGGATTAGTCTGAATTGATTCAATCAGATTATGAATCTGATCAATTGTCTCTCCATTGGGAGTTGGCCAAGATCGCCATTGAGAACCATACACTGGGCCGAGCTCTCCCCAGGTCTGAGCAAAGATTGGATCTGTTTTGATTTGAGCAATAAACTCTTTTTGTTTTATCTTCCATTCTGCAGAGTACATAGGATAGGTATCCTCAAGATTCTGTGCCTTGAGATACTTTTGATAGGGCCATTCATCCCAAATATGTACGTCGTGGTCTACGAGGTATTTGATATTTGTTTCTCCCTTTAGGAACCATAAAAGTTCGTGAATAATGCTCTTAAGATAGACTTTTTTTGTCGTTAGAAGAGGAAATCCATCTGCCAAGTCAAATCTCATTTGATAGCCAAATACTCCAATTGTGCCAACTCCTGTGCGATCTTTCCGTTCTTGGCCGTGCGTCAAGATGTGGTTTAACATCGTATGGTATTGTTTCATAGGTAGTTTTTATGAAAAGTAATACCATTATTATACCATAGGTGAAGATTTTTCTTGTCTGAAGGGTGTATGATATAATAAAAGATAAGTAACCTCTCGTTATATGAATACTATCGAATCTGGTCCACGCATATCTTTGATTGCCGCTTTGGCCTCGAATCGGGTGATTGGGAAGGATAACCAGCTTTTGTGGCAGTTGCCTTCTGATTTAAAACGATTTCAAAACATTACCAACGGACACCCAATTATTATGGGACGTAAGACCTTTGAGTCTATTGGACGACCATTACCAAAACGTACCAATGTAGTCATTACCTCTCAAGAAGATTTTCATCCTGAAGAGGTTATTGTCGTCCACTCTTTGATGGAATCCTTGATTCTCGCCCCAGACCTTGACGAACAAGAGGTTTTTATTATTGGGGGAGGTCAAGTCTATGCAGAATCTCTTGGATATGCTGATAGACTATACCTCACCATCATCGATCACGATTTTGAAGGAGATACGGTTTTTCCTGAATATCAAGAGCAGTTTGGGACTCTGGTCGAGGAAAAAATCTGGCAAGAAGGTGAATTTACCGGGAAGTATCTCATTTTAGAAAGATAATATTGGAATATGAAAGTGTTTGCAGGACAAGAATTAAAGAATAAACTGAAGCAAATCGATTTTTCCCCGATAACGCAAGAATTCTTACAGAGCTGCTTTCGGGTGAGATGCAAAGTTCGTGATACAGGAGAATATACCTTTCAAGCACGACACGATTTTGAACTTCACGAGCAGAATCTCGATAGTATTCGAGAGGAGATTGCAGAGAAACTTGCTTCTTGGAATTTTGATCAGATAATAGTTGAGTACAAAAGCTGCTGTTGTGAAGGTTGTATTGGTTGTCAAAGATTTACTGGAGAAATGTAGGTTTTATTTGACAAATATATATTCTTAGTGTAGTCTATACTTGTCTTTATCACAGGTGTATTATGAAAATAAAAACCATTTTTGTTTTAACTTTGTTATTAGGATGTAAGGTAGAACCAGAGGTGGTGAGTAAGGAATACGCACCACAAAATATCCATAAGTGTTCGACACAAATAGTCGTGCACAGGGACCAGACATATTATTGTCTGGATGATAGTGAAACATTTAGTTTTCGAATGTTTCATAAGCCGGGCAATAATTGGAAGGTTATATATATATCCGAATAAAATATACTCCAGAGAGATAGCTATCTCTCTGGTTTTTTATGGTACAATAAATACAGTATGTAACACTATTTATATGAAGTATTTTTTAGCAAAAACCGAACCAGGTACCTACTCTATAGAAGACCTTGAGCGTGAAGGGGTGACTCCGTGGGATGGAGTTCATAATTATCAGGCAGTGAATGTGATAAAATCCTGGAATATTGGAGATAAGGTGTTTATCTATCATTCTATGGGACAAGCTCGAATCGTTGGATTAGGCACAGTGGTAAGTAATCCTAAGAAAGATGAAACTGATCCCCGTGGTATCAGTTGGTTCGCAGACATTCAGTATATTCGTACCTACTCAGAAGACCAGAGAGTCAGCTTGAAGCAGGTCAAAGAATCTGGTTTATTTGGAGACTTTGCTTTAGTCCGACAAAGTCGTCTCTCAGTAATGGAGTGTCCGCAAGAATTTGTAGATTGGCTCCAAGAAAAAGGCTTAAAAGTCTAGGAAAAGAAAAAGAGCCCTCAATGCAGAAGCGTAGGTACAAAGACCTAACGTACGTGTGGGTCCCTAAAAAAAGGTATCGGAAAATGTTTATACGCACTTTCCCTGAAATTCAGGTGGGTCCCAATTTATCGTAGCTTCATTCTGAAGGCTCTGTATATAGTATACGCCTATTTTTTTAAGAATTCAAATGAAGTATCATATGTGAACAGCGTTATATTTGCCTTGATGAGGTACCGTATGGTATACTAGTAGAAGAATTATAAAAGATTGATATAAAAATTATGATAAATACTCTTTCCAAAAAGCAAAAAAGATATCTTTATATTGGGGTAATAGTAGTATTACTAGGAGCTGTCTTTGGTTTGACTTATATTATGGTGGCTCAAGAAGAATCTCTTTCTGATGAAGAAATTGAGAATGAAAGAATGGAAGCTTTTCTCAATCGACCAGAACCAATACAACCGATTAGCTCAGAGAATGGTTCATTATTTAATCTTTTAGAAAAAAATCCTGAGTATTCATTGTTTGTTTCAGCATTAGAGCACGCAGATATGAATTTGCTCAAATATCCAGGATCGTATACTATTTTTGTTCCAACGAATACAGCATTTGAAGAGTTACCTGCAAATATGAGTGTAGAATCTTTGATGCAAGCAGAAAATAAAGGAAAACTCATAGATTTATTATCATACCATATTGTGTTGCAAAAGATCAGTTCTGAAGATATTCAAAGTACCTCAACAATAGAACCTTTGTTGAGAGGAGAAATAATATCGGTATCATCGAATGAGCAGATTATACTGAATGGTTCCAGCCGTATTTCTGAAGAAAGGCCAGTAGAAGTTTTAAATGGAAAGATGTATTCTATAGACTCAGTGTTAATTCCAGATTCTATGGAGTAAGGCCAGTATTTATTCCATAGATCCACAATGCAATAAAAACAAGATATATAATAAATACTCTCATCAGTGTTTTTGAGAGATAATAATGAGAGTGACAGAAGAAGATTAATAGTAGAGTGAAATAACCAGATAAATCCCGTAAGACTATGACTATACCAAGGAGTATAGGATATATTAGGTAGTAAGTATAAGAAGTGTTTTGTAATTTCTCTGGTAAAAAGGAGAGAAATGTGTTGTTTTTTGCTGGATTCAAAACTTTTTCTAATAAGATCATTTGGAGTAGTAACAATAAAAATACAGCTTCAACAAATGTAGTGTGCGATATGAGTGCACTTCGTGTGATTGCATAGAGTAAAATGGGGTGTATAATGAAACTGGCTACAATGTAGATGAGATGTATTTTTTTATGTCCGAAAAAAAGCATTAATAGGAACGAGAGAGAGAGTACTCCTAGTAGAAGGAGTAAAAGTTCTTGCTCATAGGGTGTTCTCCATAGAAATATTGTATATTGAAAAAGATGAATAACCATTATAATGATTGATTTAGTAGATTCCAGATGTAATGAAAAACCAGAAGATCAGTAAGAAAGAAATAGCGTATCGGAGTATTGAATCGAGAGGTACTCCAAAAATCACTATTCCTCTTCCTAATAAGGATATAACAATGATCAAGAAAGGATAGATGATTGGAACGATGACTGCTCGATAATCTTGAAAATTTTTATCTCGCGCAATGATAATTTTGGCCGTTATTGGATCAGTAGAGGAGTATATTTCAGGAGCATTCGCAATAACAGTGAGTCCTCTATCCCAGTGTAGTGTGGTCTCAGTAATTGGTATTATATCACGAGGAGCTATTTGATTAGGTAGTTTTTGATAGAGAGTTGTGTATTGTTCCGCGCTATAGGGAAAAGTATTTAATGGAAAATGACGAGATAACGGAGAGTTGAAGTCTATCATTTTTGTTTCAGGAGTGATAATAATCTTTCTAGTATGCTTGGAAGGTATAGGAAAATCTATGGTATTCCATCTCCATCTATTGATATAGTGAAGGTTTATGGACATCTCAATGGTGTTGTTTTCGAGAGGAGTAATCGTTCTTCCATAGATATGTTGAAGAGAGTTGATCGTTTCAGTATAGGAATCATTCTTTACCATATGTTCTGGAGGTCGTTCTGGACTTAGATACCATATGATCAATCCTAACAATGTAGCAAGGAGAAATAAGGCTAGCTTCTGTAATATGGTATTAAGCATAACTCGAATAGCTATTTGATTGAAAGGTTATTGTATAGGCTTCAGAGTGCAGAAAAGGTATTTCTGCACTCTGAATTTGTGGGTAGTGATCAAAAGGAAAAGTGGTCTATATGGATGTGATGGCAATTTATGGAGAAACTTCTCTAAAGATTCTTCTTCCAAAGTATATGATTGAGACAAATGCTTCTGTTCGTGTGGTTCCATCAGTAACAGCTACTCCTATAGAGTGCTGCCCCACATTTGGAGGATTATTATGGTCGATAGATATTTCCCAAATGGCTTGGGACAATCCATTTTGTGTATCTGGATTTTGTTGCTGATCTCCATCTATTAAGATAAACCCTTCAGGCAATAACAGCTCATATCCATGAATGGCAGTATCAGGATCATTGATTGTTTCTGCTGTGGCTGTGATTGTTGTTGTTGGGCTATTAAAGTCTATGCGAGAGGGGACTGCGTTTACTTCTAAGACAAGATTAGAGTCAATAGAAGTGTTCGGATCAGGCGTTGGTTGAGGCGTTGGGGTAGGTGTTGGTTGGGGAGTCGGATCAGGCGTTGGTTGAGGCGTTGTCGGAGGCTCTATTGGGTCATCAGATGGTGAAAGAACTTGAAAGGAACTTGTTAAAGTATCAATGACTCCAATATTAGGTCCAATACCAAAGCTTATATCATCGTCATATCCTGTAGGACTTGATGGAACATTTAAGTCACAAACCAATGTAGCATTGTACTGCCCTGTTGAAGAGAGCGGAGTGTCTCGTCTTAGATATTTTTGTCCATTTGAGATGGGGTTATTAATGACATCATTAAATGAAACATTGTTTTCGTTTGGTTCAAAATCATAGGTTGTAGATAAGAGAAACTCTGGGTTGATTGGGGTTGGACCAGGGGCTCCCCAGCACCCTGAGCAGGAATTGTCTACGGGTGTTCGTAGCGTGTCTGGTCCTGCTAAACGAAATCCTCCTGAGGCGAAGGTAATAACTGGTATGAATAAGGTGAGAAGAATGAGCGTGAGTATATATTTTGTATTCATAAAAATCACAGTTAGTATGTTATATTGTCATTGGAGAATTGGTCTGTAGATCCTCCATTTTGGGTTGTCTCTAAAGAACAAACAGCTGCATTACTGAGATGTTTTTGCCAAGACATTCGAATAGGAGAGTCTTCATAAATATTAGGAGAGCCATCATTGCGATTTTGTATTTCGAATGAATCAGCAACAAGAGATCCTGAGGCTAACCGAGGCTCATATTTAAAGAAGACATTGTAATTATATTCAGTCCAGAACGGTCCAGTCCTTTGCCGGGTACTCGCTCCGTAGTTGGCCTCAGTAAAATAGAGTTCGTAGGTACGAGCAATTCTGAGAGAGTCTACTCTGTCGATGGTTTCTAGGTTATAAATAAATGATGGTGCGAAACTTTCATTGACTGATACCGTTGAAAAGTGAAATATTCCTCCATTTCGTCTTTGAAAGGGAGCTCGCTCTTGCAGAATAGTGCTATACTCTCTGTAGGAGTTCGGACTTGAAGGGAATCCCCCGTACAGATAGATTCCTGTTGGGGCTGTTCCTTTTAATGGAGCTTTTATATTCCCTCCATCTCTGTGTAGCTCAACTTCATTTAATGTCCAGGATATTCTTTGAAGTTCTTCATTGTCTACAGATTCTGGATAGGCATCAAATGCACAGTCTTCGGGATAGCTTGAAAAGAATCTAACAATTGGAGTAGAATCAATACAAATATTATAATCTTTAATTGTTTCCCGAATTTCTTCACAAGTATGTTCTCCGTTTCGAGTTTGACCAGATATTCTATGGATACCATTAGAAGTTGTGGATAAATGTAACCCATTGAAGTTTGTCTCAGGAAGTCTTTCCACATAGGTAACACTTTCCCATCCACAAGCGAATGGTTGTGGATCTAAAGGTTCTGGTTCTGGTTCTGGTTCTGTAGGAAGTCTCCCACTTCCACCACCTCCTGTAGCAAGAGTTACGAGTGGTGCTATGAGTAAGAACATAGTAGCTATTTGTATGACGGAAAATAGATTTCTTTTGGTCATATATGTATATTATATTGGTATATTGGCATAGTCAGAATAGCCGAAAGTACTTTTTAATACTACAATATATACTATCACATTGATTCAAGCACTGCAATTCTTTACGGCACAAAATGAATAAGATGAGAACCAACTTAGACAAAAATTTTTGAAATGTGATATAATGGGATACGTAGTATAATAATATTTGAATCATACTCTATGAAAAATTTCTTTAAAAAGTATTCTCATCAAACCTCATTTATTGAGAAAGTAGACGTTATAGCTTTTACAGCCTTTAAATATATTGTGTTTGCTGGACTGACTTTGATTGCATCTTATCAAGTAATAAACGTTCTTGTACAACTGTTTGTCCAGCTCGTAGTAGTTCCACGATTACAAGGATCTCTTTAATCGGTGATTGCTATGCCTCGTCGTATTTGGTGGGTTCTTGGAGACCAGTGTTATCACTGGTTTTCTTTTCCTCAAGATAGCTATATTGTGATCTGGGAGAGTGAGTATTTTCTTATCAGATACCGGTATCATCAGCAAAAGCTTCTCTATCTCTATGGAAGCTTGAGAGTCTTTGCAGAAAGGATGTCTCAGCGAGAACTCACGGTGGATTATTACCGATTGGGGACAGAGCAATCTCAATATTCTTTGGAAGAATGGTTGCAGTATTTAGTCTCTGAAGGAGTAGAGCAGATTGATATGTTCGAGCTGTCCAATTATGAGACTCATTTAATAGAACAGATCACAGAGGCTGGTATTGAGATTATTTGGCACCAAGAATCCCCATTTTTATCTACCCCTGCTCTCAAACAAAAGTATTTTCACGGGAAAAAATCCTTTCAATTTTTACCCTTTTATAAGGCTCAAAGAATATCCCTTGATCTCTTGATGTTTGAGGGAAGCCCCGAAGGAGGTAAGTGGACCTATGATGTAGATAATCGTAAGTCTCTTCCAAAAAAGATTCAACTTCCAGAATGGAATGTTACACATAGTAGTCTTGAAAGACAGATTATTGACTTTACCAAACAGGATCTGCAACAATATCAAGCTCAGTTAGTGGGCAAGATAGATACCGCCTATTATCCCGTATCGCCGACTGATTTTTGGATATGGTTTGATCGGTTTCTTAGCGAAAGACTTCCACTCTTTGGTACCTATGAGGATGCCATTGATAATCAATCTCATACCGTGTTTCATTCAGTAATTTCTATGAATCTGAATAATGGAA
>PXDG01000089.1 GCA_003565105.1 Parcubacteria group bacterium
CTGATCGGGGTGACTTTTTTGTAGGAGATGGAACAGAAGTGTACCCTGGTATGGTTCTTGGAGAGGGAAATCAAGAACAAGATATCGAAATTAATCCTGTGAAGGCCAAGAAACTTACCAATATGAGAGCTTCAGGATCAGACGACGGTGTATTCTTAGCTCCTCCACGAGATATGTCTTTGGAGGCAAGTATTGAGTACTTAGCTGATGATGAGCTTTTGGAGGTTACTCCACAGAGTCTGCGGATTCGAAAGAGAATTTTAGATACTCAAAATCGACGAAAATCTAATCGAGGATAAGGTCTAAGAAAACCTATGGTATACCAAAAAGACACCTGTAGCAGGTGTCTTTTTTGGTCGGGAGTATTTTTTAGAATGGTATGCTCTTTGTGGTGAAGGTGGTTGATGACTAGGATTTTCCTCTATGAAAGGACATTACAAGTCTCTGAATGAAGTTCAGAATGACGAAAACACCTTATATATCGCCGATATAAAATCCCCACCAATAATCTGTTACTTTAACAAGCTATACAATGCTTGAGCTATCTTATGAGAATCATGTCGAATTAAGGTTCGTTGAATCGGATCGTGTGAGGTCGTGGTGACAATGGTGTCTGCGAGAAGATCCGCTCCGATTAATTGAGCTCCGAGAAATGTTGTATCTGATGTTTTTCTATTCACAAATGATCCTTCAGACTTATATTTGTCCAGAAGTGTTGGGGCGGGCCTTTTATTGTTATAGAGAATAATATCAATCGTATTAGGATGAAGGTAGCTATTGATATTGCGTGCAAAATCTTCCACAGACCAATCTTTACAGTGTTCGTATTTGGCCATAAGGTTACTATTATACACTACTGTAGCTGAAGTTTGAGCGAGTGCTTCTTTGATTCCAGGAACGATGATATTGGGGATGAGGCTGCAATAAAAATTCCCTGGCCCTATAATGACCATATCCGCGTTCAAAATTGCTTTTATAGCTTTTGGGTTGACTGTAGCTTCGGGATATAAAGAGAGGCTATGAACGCCCTTCTCAGAGATATCTGATCGATTTCCGATAGTATCTTCGCCTTGAATGATTTCTCCATCGAGAAGAGTCATTTTTAGGTTTACATTGGTTGTTGTGACGGGAATTACTAGTCCATTAATTGAGAGTACTTTGGCAGCGGTTTCAAGAGCTTCTTCAAAGTTCCCTGTAATTTTTTCGAGGGCAGATAAAAATAAATTACCAAAGTTATGTCCTTTGAGATCTCCATTATCAAATCGATAGGTAAAGAGTTCTCGAAGAATTTCTGGAGATTCGGAGAGTGCAACCAAACATTGTCTCGCGTCACCTGGTGGGAGTACTCCGAGTTCGTCGCGAAGTTTTCCAGTAGATCCTCCATTGTCTGACATAGTAACAACTGCTGTCAAGGATACGTTGGGAATTTTTTTTAGGCCTGATAAGACAGTGTAACTTCCCGTTCCTCCTCCGATCATAACAATGTTTTTTGGGGATAAAGGTGTCATAATTGTGGATAAGTTGTGAATAAGTGGAAGTTATCCCCTTTTTAGTGGGGTTATTCTTCAGGATATCATATGATATGATAAATACAAACAGAGATAGATATCAACATTGTTTGCATTGTCTTCAATAAATATAAATCTCAATAATAATATTAACACAATAGAATAATAATCAATATCAATAGGAAGAAAATAATAGTATGTAAAGACTTTCCTGTTGAGGAAAGTCTTTTTTGGTTGATATGAATGTATGAAATTTTTATGGTTATGGCTTCTAGGTGTGTCTATTCCCTTTTCAATTCGCACGACACTTATTGCTGATACTATTCGAGAAGTTCCGAATCCTTTCATTACAGTGTATTTGTATGGGAGTGACCTGTTATTAATGCTTTTGTGTTTAGGGTTTGTCTATGAATCCTTTCGTAAAGGGTATTTTCTCGTTCCAGATTGGTTTCTTGCTTTGATTGGTACGGGTATTTGGAGTGTCTTGATAAGTGATTATCCGTGGATGTCTTTTTTGATATTTCTCCGTATATTGATTTTTGTGTGGGTATGTATAAATGGTGCCTTTCAGAACGTAGCTCGGTATATTTGGGGTGGGTTTATTTTGGGAATGATCTTGCAAGTGGTTATTGTTATGATTCAATTTATTACTCAAGCCAGTCTTGCTATTCCTTTGATCGTCCAACCTGTGATTGATGTGTCTCTAGGTGGGGTGGCAAAGGTTGAGTTGTTGGGGCATACTTTGATTCGAGCTCCTGGGACCTTTCCTCACCCCAATATATTAGCCTTTGCACTCCTTCTCGTATTGTGGCGTATTGCCTTAGACGTGCTTCCAGAAAAAAGACAAACTGTCTGGAAAGGTGTCTTGTTTGGAGGTGTTCTTCTCGTGGCTCAATTAGATCATTATTTACTTACTTCTACACAAGGGCTATTATTGTTAGGATTGTCTATGTTGAGTTTTCAACGATCACGTATATCTTTTGCTCGTTTAATAAATCATCCACTGCTTATTTTGAGTGTAACGATTGCATTATTCTTGACCTTCTCTAAAACAGGTCTAATATTAGCTTTTGTAGGGTGGATATTCTTCTTGACCCTTCGTCGATATCCTCGAATGTTCCACGTGGAACATTTTCAACAACTCAGTTCTCAACGAATTACTCAAGTGGTGTTAGTGGTGAGTATCTTGAGTTTTTGGAGTGTGTTAAGTCTTGCTTTTCTTCCTACGGCCGAAAATAGGCTATTTTATATGTATCAGTCATGGATACAAGTTGTAGATTCTTCTGGACGAGGTGTTGGATTTGGTCGCTTTGTTGCTAACCTGCCAGAAAATCTCCCATTTTGGCGGTATCAACCAGTGCATTCAGTTCCCTTATTGTTAATAGCTGAAATGGGATTTGGATTAGTGATTGGAGGTGGTATTTGGCTCATTATTCGGTATATACAACAGTATGAATCACAAAGCAAATTATCAAACAGGTAATCTTGGAGAGCGATTAGCAGTAAAATATCTTCGTGGAAAAGAGTTTGAAATTTTGGATGTAAATGTGCATTTAGGAAAGTATGCTGA